>DATESP010000099.1:0-17015 GCA_035270645.1 Mobilitalea sp.
CATCAACATAAGTATCCTCCCCTTCTCTTACTTTCCGTGCTACGATTACGGAACGGTAATTACCAAGTTCATAATTAGAACAAGTTGAGAGCATAATTAGTTGATCCTTCTCGTTTATGTCAACTGTATCAATATTTAAGATGGATCGTAATCTCACCTGGTACACGAAATTCAGGAACTCAGAAGAACTAGCAAAGGTTGACTTCATAAAATCAAATAAGGGCTCTTTCTCTGAGGTTCCATTTGTTACAAATACAGCAAATACCTTCCATTCACCGCTTTGATGTATTGTATCAAATGTAAAAACAGGATGCTTTTTATAAAAGTTAATGTCCTTATATTCTAATATCATATGGAACATCTTTTCCTTAGTCGATACCATATTATGTCCATGAATTACAAGGTTTTGCGTGTTTTCTTCAACTGAGGAATGAATATCCAGGAAAAGAGTACCTGCTTTTGAGTATTTTTTGTCTAGTCCCTTAAAAAGATAATATTCAGGATCATTTTTACTCGACTGTACCACAGCATAATCAACATTACTATCCGGAATCGTAATCCATCCCTTAACATCTTCATTCTGCTTTAATAATTCCTTGAAAGGTATTCGTCTACTTTTATTATCCTTTTTCGGAACCGGTGTAGGAGTAAGTTCAATTGCTGCCGGGGCGTGTTCTGTTATAGCTAAGAGCTCTTCGTCCTGAGTTAGAATTCCTTCTGCATTGGCGCTAAGCTCTTCCTCCTGCGCAAGAATTCCTTCAGCCCATGTCGTATCTCCTGCTGTGTCAGCTATTTTATCTGTTCCGGTCATTTCTGAAGCTTCCAACATTTCGTCTGTTTCCGACATTCTTTTTGTCTCTGACATTTCGATCGTTTCTTCTCCGTCAAGAACATCATCAGAATCTGCAGTTGAAATAGCTGCTGCATCTTGGGCTATTAAAGAATTATTGGAAAGACTCTTGGTCGCATCTGCCGATTTACTAGTTCTGTAAGGCTTGATGATTACTTTACTTATAAATAAAGTCGATAATACTACAAATCCAATTATGCATAGAATTCGAATCACCTTAAATATAGTTAGGTTAGCTTTATATGCGAAAGCCTTCTTAAGCACTATATCAATAACTTTTTTTATATTACTAAATCCTGCATTCTCTCCTTGTTCCGGTTCTTGTAATACCGGTTCTTGTAATTCTGATTCTTGTAATTCTGGCTCTTGTAATTCTGGCTCATGTAATTTTAGTTCTTGTAATTCTGGTTCTTTATCTTCTTGCATGGGTTTATTCTCCATCTTTATTCTGGTTAATAATAAAGCAATTATCTTCTCTTACGATTTAAAATAGACAATATTCTTATAAACAGATTTATGATATCTAGGTACAAATCTGCGGCACTGTCAACTGCATTGTTTACAGTCTTTTGATATTGATTAGCCACCGACCAATCATAGCCAATATACCCACAGAAGATAGCCACAACAATCCAATCTATAAAGGAGCTATCCATTTTAAATAAGAAAACCAAAATAAGCTCAACTACAATAACCGCTATCAAGGCAAACATAAGAATTCTACCCAGACTCAAGAAAAACTGAGGAAATAATGTCCCCATAAGCAGCATAACACCTGTTACTGCTGCTGTTGCGATTACTGCTCTAGATACGATTCCAGGATCATATTGGGTCAACAAAATGGTTAATATAACCCCAACCGGAAGTACGATAAAGTTATAACCAATAAAACTCACTATCGCATTACTGGATTTATGCACCATAGCAATCCCAATAAAACAACTGATAAAGTATCCGATTATTACTACTATATAATTCCATTGTATAAATATATCCACCAAATAAGTGCACATAAAGGCGTTGACTAAGAACCCCCAAAGTAGCACTCCTCCAATAATTGCATTATATAGTCTATCACTTACCTGTGCTTCACCTTCATTAAATATCATTCTAGCTGCCTTAGCTTCTTTTGTTGAAAAAACTCCACTTGATTCCTTTGCCATAATATCCTCCGTTCCTAAGCTTGATTTATTATTAATAATATCAATAATATGCAAAAAGTACGATGACAAATAATTGATAGAAAAATCCTTGACGATTTTTATTATACCATAATATCCCATGCTTTGATACTTAATATTTTTTTAATCTACTACAATTAATACCCCATTAATACTAAAATTAATACTAAATCTATCTTCTTCATTTATTCTTGAAGTGTGTATTACTAATGTCAAAATAAAAATCAGCTCCCACTGTGATCTGCGATATATTAATTGATCACAGTAAGAACTGATTACTTTATATAATATTATTATGTCAACTTATCTTTAACCATTTCTTACCATCAGTAAATCTGGAAACCATCATAGCACAGACTGTATTGCCGGTTGAATTTAGAACTGTAGCCGGAGCATCTATAATTGTACTAATAACTGCTATGACAGGAAGTGCTTCCGGAGGGAAACCATACACACTGAGAATAAGCATTTCTCCTATCATGCCTCCGCCTGGGATTGCTCCCATAACTGCCCCTACGAGAAGTCCGACTGCCAGAACCGAGAGTAACATTGGTATGCTGGTAAATTCTTTTCCAAACAATCCAAACAAGAATACAATCTTTAACACCCCACCGATAACTGAGCCGTCCTTATGTGTGTTGGCTCCAAGAGGAATTACGGTTTCTGCGATATCCTCTGGTACTCCTATCTTTTTGGTAGTCACTAAATTTACCGGTATGGATGCTGCACTCGAACAGGTAGCAAGAGCTGTTACTGTAGGAGCAATTGCATTTTTCCAGAAGGTTTTCACACCTAACTTTCCTGCAGCAATATAGGCATAGAGCGTAAAGAACAGAAAATAATAGATAAGCGATAATCCTATGTATAAGAGAAATACTTTCAGATATCCTTCTAGAATCTGTGTCCCTAACTGGCCAATGATTGAAGCAAAATAACATCCTAATCCAATTGGTGCATAATACATAATTATCTTAATCATTTTCATCATCACTTCTGAAGCTGCGTTCAGAAAATCTTTTACAGGCCGTGCTTTCTCACCAACCATTGCCGTAGCTATTCCAAATAATACTGATATCACAATTAATTGGAGCATATTACTTTTGGATAGAAGTCCGTTGAAATCATTGACAGTAATTGTCTTTACCAACTGCTCCGGCAAGGATAATTTTACAGTCTCCCCAATCTCATCTCCAGCCATTGCTAGTATATTAGCTATTGTTTCAGTCCCCAGATCCTTCGTCGGGTCAAATAATAGTACTCCGATGATGGAGATGATTCCTGATATTAAAGCTGTTATGAGAAAGACACCTGCAATATTAGTCATTATTTTGCCTAGTCTCTTCATACCACTCATATTTGCTATGGAGGAAGCTACACTAAAGAAAACTAATGGCACGATTAAAGTAAATATCAGGTTCAGAAACACCTGTCCAAGAGGCTCCAAAATCTTAGCCTCCGGTCCCAGGATGACTCCTAATATCCCACCTGCGAGAATAGATAACAATAATACAAATGTCATTCTGTAATTTTTAATAAAGTTCTTCATGAATTACGCTCCTCTCAAACTTTAAATTTGAATATCCCTGAATACATACGTTACGCTTTCCTTCTAGCTATCCCTTCAAACTTTAATCAAAATAATTTAGTGACAACTTACATCATGTATATATTAGTGTTCATGATGCTGTTACTCTGAAAACACTCTATTATTAGCACTGTTTATTGATCTTTATATCAATCTTTTTATCAATCTTTTTATCAATCTTTTATCAATCTTTTTATCTACTCTATATAATTATTATATACATATTAATTGCAATAAATATTGTAATATGTGCTATATTTATTGCATAAAGTGCTATAAATAGCTATACTATAAATAATACAATACTTAAATGTAATACGAGATGCCACTTTGTAATCTCAGATGCAGTCTTTGTACCTGACATCTAAATATTTGTAAACGAAATGCCACTTTTGTAATCGAAAAATTGATTATATTATTTGGGAGGGGATTTACATGGAGCCTAAAGAAAATATAGAGAAGATAAAAAGAGGTTATCTCAACGAAGATTTCCGTTTTTTTCGTTTGAAGGATCAGAAAAAGAATGAATTTGTATTTCACTACCATGATTTTAATAAAATCATCATATTTATATCCGGTAAGGTTACCTATGTCCTAGAAGGAAAGTCCTATATCTTAAAGCCTTGGGATATCCTACTGGTTGGAAAAAATGATATTCATCTACCAATAATCAGCGAAGATCAACCTTATGAAAGAATTATATTGTGGCTTAATCCATATTTTTTAGAGGAGCACAATAGAAACAATTGCAATCTCTTAAACTGCTTCGAATTGGCAACAGTGAGAAAAAGAAATCTAATTCGGTTGGGTAAAACTGATATCAATTCACTTAAAATAACCTTGGCTGATCTGGAAGTAGCAATCAATGAGCAATCCTTTGGTAGTGAAATTCTAAAAAATGCACTATTTATTCAATTGATAGTTAAGATAAACCGCCTGTTTCTAGGTATGGACATTAACCTCCCAATAGATGATATCCAATACGATCCAAGGATTGAAGATATCCTAAGCTTCATTAACTCTAATCTGGATCAGGATTTATCAGTTGATATGCTCTCCAACCAGTTCTTTCTGAATAAATACTATCTGATGCATCTATTTAAGAAGGAAACCGGCTTCACCCTATATAGTTATATCCAGAAAAAAAGAGCCCTAAAAGCCTCTGATTATATTAAAAGTGGGATACAGGCCGGAGAAGTCTGCTCCTTATGCGGTTTTGGGGATTATTCTACCTTTGTAAGAATCTTTAAAAAGGAATTCGGTCTATCACCTAAGCAATATCATAAAGCAGGTTATATCATCCAATCAAATCCCATGTCTAATTAGATTTGTTATCTCAATTATTTATCATTTTTCTTGAAAATCAGAAAAAAAAATAATGAAGTCATCAATTTGTCTGACTTCATTATTTTTATATTAATACAGTATTTACTTTATTATGGTAACCGGTACATTCTGTACTGCTGTTAGGATTGGTGAGGAATTACCTGCATCGTCTGTGAGTAGAGAACCAGCAGCTATATTAAGATAAACTGTTGTACCTCCAAAACCAGCTAAACCAAACTTGTCATATGAACTCAACTTAATTGTTAGCATGTTTACACTGATAACAGATCCATTGGAAGCTCTATCTGAAATAGTGGTCAAAGGATAGCTCTTAGCAAGTGTTGTATCAAATAATGAAAGCTTAGTTACATCCACCTTATCACCGACTTCTCCTGCCCCGTTAGCGTTTATATATAGCTGATTATCCGATACATTATAAATTGCAGAGGTAATCCCAGTAATGGTAGGAGTAACATAATCAACCACGAGTTTCGGATTGCCTTCTGAACTGTTTACAGATTCATTACCTGCATTGTAAAGTTTTACTGATACTACACCACCTGCTGGAATTGCTGTCATAAGCTCGGCACTTGTAGGTGTCTCATCAGAAGTAGTAAAGGTTACAATAGTATCTGTAGCGGTAATAATTGAATCCGTAGCAACCAATTTGGATCCTACATATAACTCAGCTTTTCCTCCTGTTGCCTGGCCTGCTGTAATATTAGCAGCAGCTGTTACATATAATGTCGTGCTGTTGATAGTATTCTTTAGTACATTTGAACCTACAGATGTAACTGTGACATTTCTTGGCTGATCCAAATCTGTATCTACTGTAAACAGAACTGTCTGTGCAGCTAAACTATTGGAGATATTACCGGCTTTATCATATAGTAATGGTCCGGCTGCTATATTGAGGTTTACTGTTGTTGTTCCAAATCCCAATAAAGCAAGCTTATCTGCTGAGCCAATCTTAATCTTAATTGTACCTGCGCTTTTTACTTCACCCTTGGAGCCTGTATAACTAGCATTTGTAAGTTGATAAGATTTCGCAAGGGATGTATCGTAGAAAGATAACTTCGTAACGTCAACATAATCTCCGACTGCTCCCGCTCCGGTAACAGCGAGTATAAGTTCTGCATCTTCTGCGTCATAGGTTGCTGAGATTATACTAGCAACTGTTGGAGCCACATAATCAACTATAAGTATTGTTTTATCTTTCTTACTTATGGCCATTTGATTGCTAGCATTGAAAAGCTTTACACTTACTGGTCCGCCTTCTGGTACTGCTATCTGAAGTTCAGCATTGGTAGGTGTTCCATCAGAGGTTGTAAATGTGACTGTGCTATCCGTTGCTGCAATCTCTGCGTCTGTTGCAATTAGCCTAGAGCCGACATATAATTCGGCTCTCCCACCGGTAGCCTGACCTGGTGCGATATCTGCTGTGGCAGTAATGTACAAGGATGAGGAAATTACAGCAGTTGCTGTTGTAGAACCTATTGACGTGACTATAATATTCTTTGGTGCCTCGAGTCCAGGCGTTTCTACAGTAATCTTATCCTTCTTAATATCTACTCTAACTCCAAGTATCCGAGCAATATATTTAATTAGGACTGTGGTTTTCTTACTATTACTTGCAGAGAATATGCCTGAAGTAGTATCTTCAACGCCATTAATCGTAACCATTTTATTCTTAAAATCAATAACCAGTGTTGTAGTATCTTTTATTACGGTCAGTATTTCTGTTTCTTTATCATATGTAACCGTGGCACCCATCCCTTTATTAATAGGACTGATTGGTAGTTTGTACCTGCCAAATTTAATAATGGGAGATCCCTTAAGCTTAAATTCCTTCTTTTTATCCTTAATCTTTTTATCCTTAATCTTTTTAACCTTAATCTTTTTATCCTGATGCTTTTTTTCCTTTTGTTTTTTACTTTGCTGATACGTAGTATCGTATTTACTTATCCTTCCCTCATCGTAATGAGCAAATGCTAATGAGGTAGATGATAGTAAAAGTACTGCTGTGAGAATGATAGATAATAATTTCTTCATGTTATACCCCTTTCGTTGTCGTTTTCAAGTAATCCACTGCTACTTGCACACTGATCTCATTCAGAAACCATGCGCCTCTACTGATGGATTTTATCCACTGGTGTTATATGGTCACATTATATAAATTCGGGTACAGCAGGGATATTTTCGGGGTCATAGGACATATTAACTAGGATATCTCAAACAGCCTACATCCATTGTAATATTTTAGGTAACTATTCAGAACCCCCGAGAATCACGCAGTGGATTCGAGTGAGTCAGCGCCAAAATGGATATATTTTATCCATTTTGTGTGCATAGGCATCGTAAGATGCCATGTAACTGCGAAGGCACTGAACAGTTACTATTTTAGAATACATTTCATCACAAAAAGATTCTAAATTAATAGTATATTATATAATCAATTTAACTTGGAGTTCATTATGGATTCTCAGCCTTTATATCCTCATGATTATTATAACTATACCTCCAGTAACCTTTATGCCAAGGTCACCTATTCTATCACAGTTAATACTGCAAATCACACATTGACACTTTTTAAAGATGGTAAAGTCCATAAAGTTTATACTGTCGCCGTTGGAAAGCCAAGCACTCCAACTCCCAAAGGTACCTTCCGCATAGTAAATAAATCTAGTAACCCAGGCGGTCCTTATGGTGCACGTTGGATGGGTCTAAGTGCACCGCATATCGGAATTCATGGAACGAATAACCCTGCTTCAATAGGTAAAAGTGTATCCAATGGATGTATCCGCATGCATAATAGTGCAGTTATAGAGCTTAGTAGGTTGGTTCCTATAGGTACAAGCGTAAGGATTATATAGTCATGCTTTTCGGGTTCCAGCGAGCAGTCTTGTTTGCAATCTTGACCAGAATAAGCATAACCGGTACTTCAGTTAATACTCCGACTGTAGTTGCAAGAGCTGCGGGAGAATCCATGCCGAATAAAGCTATAGCAACAGCAACTGATAATTCAAAGAAATTAGAGGCACCGATCATACCTGCCGGAGCGGCGATGTCATGGGGTACCTTAAGCAGCTTCGCTGCAATGTATGCAATAAAGAATATCAGGAAAGTCTGAATAATAAGCGGTATTGCAATTAATAGGATGTGTAATGGATTACCTAGGATAACCTCGCCCTGGAAGGAAAATAGCAGAACTAGCATTAATAGAAGTCCTATTGTTGTTGCATCATCGAATTTCGGTAAAAACTTATGTTCAAAATAATCCAATCCCCTCTTCCTTGATATTAGTATTCTCGTTAATATTCCTCCTGTTAATGGAATCACTACAAAGAGCACTACAGACATAATCAACGTATCCCAGGGAACAGATACATTACTGACTCCAAGCAAAAACTTTACAATAGGTACAAATGCAATTAAAATTATCAAATCATTAGTAGCCACTTGAACTACAGTATATGCCGGATTACCCTTAGTTAACTGACTCCATACAAATACCATGGCAGTACAGGGCGCTGCTCCCAGTAATACTGCACCCGCTAGATAATCTTTGGCGAGCTCAGGAGTAATTAGATTCTTAAATATAACATAGAAAAACAATGCTGATATTCCATACATCGTAAAGGGCTTTATAAGCCAATTAGTAATCCAAGTAACATATAAACCCTTAGGATTCTTCCTAACATTTTTAATGCTCTGAAAATCCACCTTCATCATCATTGGATAAATCATTACCCATATAAGTATGGCTGTGGGTATGGACACCTTGGCATATTCAAATCGATCAAAAAATTCTGGTACAGAAGGTATAAACTTTCCTATCAGTACACCCACAACCATACAGCTAGCTACCCAAAGTGTTAAATATTTTTGAAAGAAGCCCATCTTTAAATTCTTCTCTTTGCCCATAATTTTCTCCATTTCTCGTCATATATAATGAAAGTGCAATTTTCTAGTGAATATCTTAATTTCTATGTTTCTCATGTTCAAATATTCTCAATATCCTTTCAAGTTGATTATTTAATTCCTCTTTTTATCAAATTGCTTATAACCACCGGACAGATTATATACTTCCCTAAAACCGTTATTCATAAGAATATTCTGAGCTGCATTTCCGGTAACCCCTTTATTGCAATAAGTAATTGCAACGACGTCACGATCCAGCTGTTTTATCCTTTCCCTTAATTTGTCATGGGGTATATTATCTGCAGTCTCTATATGTCCATTATCATATTGAGAGGTAATTCTTGCATCAATCAGCTCATACCTTTTCCCCGATTGTATTAAATCATCTAATTCTCCTGCAGATATAAGCTTTCTATCTCTATTAATTGCATTATCCAGTATCATACCCGTATACATCACAGGATCCTTCGTAGTTGAAAATGGTGGCGCATAAGCCAGATCCAGGTGGAACAAATCCTCTACCTTTGCTTTATAGGAAATGGCTGTAACAAACACATCTATTCTCTTATCAACACCTTCGTATCCTACGATTTGCACACCTAATAATCTTCTGCTAATCTTATCGGCAATCGCTTTAATTACCATCTCTTTACCGCCGAAATATTCAGGTTTATTAGGTTTAATATTATGGCTTATCACCACCTCATATCCCTCTTCCCTGGCTTCCTTCTCGGATAAGCCGGTCTGGGCAACTGTTAAACCAAATATTCTAAATATTCCAGTTCCAAGTACACCCCGAAAGGTCAGGCTTCCTCCCGTAATATTATCTCCGGCTATTCTTCCGGTTTTGTTAGCGGTGGAACCCAAGGGACGATAGATAGGTTTCCCCGTAACCACATGAAACTGTTCTATACAATCTCCGCAAGCATAGATATCCTTTAGATTTGTCTGCATTCTTTCATCTACCGTGATGGCGCCGGAAGCTCCTAATTCTACGCCTGCCTGCTTCGCCAATTCAATATTAGGAGTAACTCCGGTAGAAAGTAGAACCATATCAGCCTGAATTATAGTACCATCTGATAGTATAACTGTATCATTTGATATTTCGTTAGCTGTGGTGCCGGTATAGACAGGCACTCCATTTTTCTCTATATGATCCTTAACATAGACTGCCATATCACTGTCCAGCCCCGGTGTAACCTGTGGAAGTCTCTCAATTAACGTCACTTCTATTCCAAGCTCTTTAAAGTTCTCACATACTTCAAGTCCTATAAACCCTGTACCGATAATGGCAGCGGTCTTTGGCTTGCTTTGGTTAATAAAATCTTTAATTCTGTGCATATCATTGATATTGCGTAAAACAAATACATTATTGCCTTCCTTACCCTTTATAGGCGGTGTTACAGCATATGCACCAGTGGCGATAACTAATTTATCATAATGCTCGGTAAATACCTCGCCTGATAATAAATTCTTTATTTCAAGGGTTTTCTGATTAGGTTGAATTGAGAACACCTCATGTAATGTAAATACATCAACATTATACTTATTCTTAAAGAATATTGGGTCTCTGGGAGTGAGCTTATCAGCACTCTCAACCTCACCACCGATATAGTAGGGCATCCCGCAGCCTGAATATGAGATATATTTATCCTTCTCATAAATGATAATTTCAGCAGATTCATCATTCCTTCTTGCCTTGGCAGCAACTGACGTTCCGGCAGCAACTGCACCGATAATAATTATTCGCATCTTCCATCCTCCTTCAAAGTCTTACATATACAGGATTCCTGTCCAAAGGTTAATTGATTCCAAAACTCTATAATTAAAGAAACTACCTCTTCATTGTTACTATATTTCATCCATGATCCTTCCTTCCTGAAATTAACCAAACCACAATCGGTTAATATCTTCATATGGTAGGAAAGAGTTGGCTGAGTAATATGAAAAGATTCCAAAATATCGCATGCACACATTTCACCACAAGATAACATTTCAACAATCTTCAACCTAGTCTCATCGGCCAAGGCTTTAAAATATGGTACATATTCCATATGTGAATTCATCTAGTATTGCCTCCTTTAATTTCAAGTACACCTCCATACTTGTGCGTAAAATTCGTTCGAATATCCAACAAGACCTTAATCTCAATCTTTGAAGTACTCTGACTAATATAAAGTATATACATATATAACTATTCAGAACCCCCGAGAATCACGCAGTGGATTCGAGTGAGTCAGCGCCAAAATGGATGTATTTCATCCATTTTGTGTGCATAGGCATCGTAAGATGCCATGTAACTGCGAAGGCACTGAGCAGTTATATACATATTAATAATATGCATATAGAGGTTTATCTATGTCTGATTATAGCATCATATAGATAGTTGTCAATATGTTCATATCTAGCTTTTCAAGGTTTTACATTAATTTAACATTGTGTTAACACGGCTTTAACTTGCTAGCAGGGACACCCCCACTTATGATATATCCAGTTTCCTTAATATATACCAAAAAATCAGCAAATATATTAATATCGCGCAAATGAAGTTATATAAAAATAGCGCCAATCACAAAAGAATGATTGGCGCTATTAATCATAATATTTTTAGCAAATACTTAACTCCGGTCTTTGTAACCTTCTTATAAAAGTGATCATACCTAAAATAAATGAATCCATCTACCTGTTCGGTTTTCCGTCCATACTCGACCATTTTTTTGAGTACCTTAGGATCCTTCTTCCATTCTGTCTCTTCGTTAGAACCTGATTTGTAAGTCGCGATACCTACATATACCTTTACCTCGGGGTTAGTACGAAGTGCAAGCCAGCGATCTAGGGTAGTATCATATGGAAACTTCGAGTGACTAAAGGACCAATAAAGCTGAGGCGCGATATAATCAATGTATCCAGGCTCAGAAAGCCAATTCTTGATATCACAGTAATACCTGTCATCCATGAGCAGATAATCCAGAAAACCTCCTGGACTAATACCAAAAACAATAGCTTCATCCTCATTTTTAACTAACTTATATACCTTCTTAATCAGTCTGTTGACGTTATTACGTCTCCAATCAGAAATCGATTTTGGCTTTACTTGGTTTTCCTTACACCAGGTAAAATATTCTTGATACTCCAGATGGTCGAAATTTTTCTTATAATTCGTACCTAGTGTAGGGTAAAAGTAATCGTCAAAATGTATTCCATCTACGTCATAATTTTCTACAATTTCTTGTATTCCATCCCTAATCAACAGTTGAACCCAGTTATCAGCGGGGTTAAAGTACAATGAGCCCCCGAATTTAAGTACCCGTCTATCATTAGTTTTATTCTTGTCCGTCAACCATCTTCTCGCCATGTTATCCTTGGATAGTAATGACAGGTCAGTATTACCGGAAGTTACACGATATGGGTTTATCCAAGCATGAAACTGTAGTCCCCGTTCATGGGCTGCTGCTACCATATATTCCAAAGGATCAAAACCAGGATCCACTCCCTGGGTTCCTGATATGTATTTGGACCACGGAAACTCATCGGAGGGATAGAAAGCATCGCCAAAGGGTCTTACATGAACTACTACCGCATTCATCTTTAGATCGACTACATTATCAAACATATCATCAATCATAGCTTCAAAACGTTCCTGGGTAAATCCCGCTTTGCCAGTAGCTGGATCCTTCAGGCGATCATTGAATTCCAGATACGAGATCCAAACTGCATTGAGTTCCTCGTTATCGGCTGCTTTAGCAATATTAATATCGGTAATACCGAAACTAATCACAAATACTATTAACATACAAATAAGTCTTTTTATGTCTATCTTCAAATCACTCCTTATATCACTTCGTATATCTTTTCTTATATCTCTTCTAATATCTCTTCTAATACTCCTTCTTATATCTTTATAATTCTTTTGTATGTTTTTATGTGAATCTTCTTGTTTATCAATTTGATTATCTGTATTTAAAAAAATACTTAATTTCATCTTGCACCGTCCTCTCATGTTATGCGTATCTTGACGAGCTTAGCATTTCTTATGTATATTATCTGCCTGTGGGATAATTCGTAAATAACTGTAGTAGAGTCTCATAAATAATTCTAACAGCATTATCCTGGAAGGTAGAATCGGATATCTTCGCAAAATCATTCGCATTAGACATGAAACCTAGTTCAATCAAAACTGCTGGAACAGTATTCCTATATACTACCGTATACTTCTCAGCCTTAGCACCGCGGTTGGCTGTTCCCAGTACGGAGGTTAGATTATTGACAAACAGATTAGCCATTGCGCTACTGTTAAGTCCGGCTGCATTCTTTGAATTGTTGTTATTCGAATAATAAACCTCCGTACCATATGCAGCTTTTGAAGTCGATGCATTCATATGTAGACTGACAAATAGATCCGCACCTATCTTATCTGCATAAGCAGCTCTTTCCTTAAGTGAAAGATCTACATCAGACATCCTGGTATAATAAACCTTAAGCCTTGAGGTATCGGAGTTAAAATAATTCATTCCGATATTATAAAGAATCTTCAGATTTATATCCTTCTCATTCGTGTTAAAGTACTGAGCACCATTGGCAGGACCACCATGCCCAGGATCCAGAACAACGATATTCGGATAAATTTCTCGTGGATTACCGACATTTACATAGATATAATTCTCATCCATGACATATTCATAACCTTGAAGTCTCGAAGTAGTTACCTTAATCTCAGTCTCACCATAATTATTTAGGCTTACAGAGACATCATTTATAGTGGGGCAACTCCAAGTAAGCTGGTTTTCATTAAGAAGGTATGATGTAAAATCACCAGGTATCCGGATTGAAAATTGGTTACTGTAATAATGATCCTCATCGCTAACCATCTCACGGTTAATACCTGCCGGCCTAGGAATCATGATTTCATATTCACCAGGAATAATTACCGTGGGAACTTCAGGATCTACAGTATCTCCAGGTGTTTGAGGTATTGTCGGTACTGCCGGTGTCACAACAGATGATGAATTATTAAATAATATAGTATATCTATTACCTTCTTCTGAAATTATATAACTACATGGATTATTGTGACCAAGGATAATCTGTGTCTTATTTAATGACCCAAATACATATATCGTATCTATGAATTTTGAACCTGCAATCGCTGTATATTGATCACCTATACCACTTGCTGTATAAGGAATATCTAAATAGTACATACCATTTACTTCACTAATTACTACTTTCAATGGGTCTATACCGGTCAGAGTAAGATAATCTCCGCTATCATTTGTACCAATTGATACTGTGTTCAGGCTGTTGACGTACACAGTAACATATAAAGACATCTTATCCTCTGAAAGAGTTAAATCATAACTAAACTCTTCAGTCAATACTGAGAAATCAATCGAGCTGTATAAATCTCCAGGATGATTTGCCATACTGATTGTGTTCACATAGTTACCCATACTTCCGTAAACCTGGAAGGTATAGTCTATACTCTGTCGATTTGACGCATTTATACTGATCAAATCTCTATTTTTGCTAGAGGTAATCTTGCTAAAGGGTGTAGTTGCCATAATTATATAAGTCTCAGCATTCTTTGCAGAATTTGTGTAATCCCTAGTTACCGAATAAATTATACCGGAATCCGCTGATGTAGAATCGTCCTGATTTAACATATGTTGTTCCGTACTCTTTCCAATTAACGCCTCTTCGGCAATCCATTCCTGCAACAACAAACCGGTATTATTTACTCCTGAATCACCCAGCTCTGGTGCTATGTTGATATCTTCACCCGAAGCTTCTGGTTCTACAATGATTGAACTAGACTTGATAATTGAGGTCTTCGACTTGCTATCCCAGATGTAATCATACCCCAAGCTGTTGGCTGTGATATTACCAGGAACCATGACATATGATTGGTTTGCCTCAAAATTAGTAACAATCATAGGCGCTCTGTCCAGAACAATTGCTTTTCCATTTAAATAACCGACTGAACTGGCAATCTTCATAACCAGCTCCCTGCCATCTATAGAAAGTGTTATACTGTTATCTGCTTTATTGAATTTATAATCAGCACCAATATCAGAATCGGCGAATACCCTCTTGGCGCGAAGCATTGCCGTATTATTATTAATAATACTTGGCATATTACCCAACCCTATAACAGTACCATCAATGGTAACCGATCCCTGAGTACCAGTATATTCGAATTTCTTCCCATTATCATAGGACAGTGACAAAGAGGATATGCTCTTAATCTCCTTATTCTTAACGATGGAAACAGTACTCTTAGAACTATACCAGGTATAATTATATCCAAGAGTCTCTGATACAAATCTGGAAGGCACTAAAATCTTGGTAATGCTAGCCTCCATATATTTAACCTTAATAGGGGCAACAGACATGGTTACTGATTTACCATTGACTTTAGCTTTCTTACTACCAATTGTCATAACAATAGTCGTCCCATTCTTGGATATGGTTATGGTACCCTTAGCTTTATTATAGATACAATTAGCAGCAATATTGGATTTATCAAATATATCCTTATATGGAACTAAGGCTACGCCATTAACCAAGATTCCCGGTGTACTATTAACACTGATCTTCTTATCGTTATAGGTTACCTTGATTTGTTTGTCAGTATATGTGGAACTTTTCTTAGTTGAATAATAATAAAGCTTCAACCCTGATGCCGCAGACACACTGTCCGCAGGTAAGCAAGCTATTAAAAACGCCACCATAAATATACAACCAAGCTTGAATAATATATGACGGTTTCTGAGATTGTTATCTTTCGTATGTAATAGAATCTTCTGAAGTAAAAAATTCATGTTATGTCATCAACCTCCTATTTGTATTATAAATATTACAATAGTGTTAAAAAGTGTTATAAATGTGTCACTTAAGCAATTTTACATAATAATTCTATATAAATCAACATAAAATCTAAAGAAAACATTGATATAAATGCTAAATAGAGATATAAAATCTCCCATTATGTATGTTCTACTCATGTAGTGATATCCTGTGTCTAATTGAAATGGTTATTCTACAGCTATCGACTCATTTTATGCTCAAAATAATATTTAGTTTTTAATTGTTACAAGATCTCTAATTAGCTATCTACTCGGGTAGTTCAATTACTATTCTCTGTAACGAACAAATATTCTTTATAGTAGGTTTCATTTCCTTCTAAAATATGCTATAATACGATATGTATAAAAAATAACATGATGTTATTATTTCAAGGGAAGGTTTTTATAAGTTCGAGATGAGTAAGTGCGCTTAGTCTTACATCAAATAGTATAAACTAACTAGATTTTTAGAGAACGTGATTATCCATATATGTTTTTCATTACTTACATCAATCCACTATCATTAACACATGAACAGATTCGGGAATAATGCCAAAGCATACATACTACCATGGTAGACATACATTTGACTAATATCGTAATCAATCATTATATAAGAAATAAACAATTGTATTCTTGAAATTTAGCAACACAGTATCTTAGTAATCAAAAACAACCCTTCTATCATATGAAAGGAGTACTATGGCAGAGCATAATTATCATGATCAAGTAAATATAGATAACGCGATTAAGCTACGTGGCCTATTGGAGACGCTACCCCGATTTTGCAAGGACTTTTTCCGTGGAATAGAACCAACTACCTCCTCTCGCACTAGAATAGCCTATGCATATGATTTGAGGATTTTCTTTGAATTTTTGATTAACAATAATCCAACCTTTAAGACTACTCCGATTACTGATTTAAAGGTAGATGTATTAGATCAGATAAAAGCGGTTGATATTGAAGAGTATCTTGAATATCTTACCTATTATAAGTCCGAGGATAATGAACGTGAGCGAATCAACACAGAAAATGGTAAGAAGCGTAAACTGGTCTCACTTCGTAGCTTCTATAATTACTATTATAAGAAAGAAATGATACTAACTAACCCGGCATCTCTTGTCAATGTACCAAAGCTTCACGAGAAAGAAATCGTCCGACTGGAGATTGATGAAGTCGCTCGCCTTCTGGACGAAGTTGAGAACGCAGAAAATATGACAAAAACTCAACAGAAATATCATGAGAAAACCAAACTCCGTGACCTTGCTCTTATGACTCTTCTACTTGGAACCGGAATTCGTGTGTC
>DATESP010000100.1:0-8305 GCA_035270645.1 Mobilitalea sp.
AGACAGGTCATAAATAGACCAGTACCTTATTTAATATTTAAAATGGATAGTTGATTACAGTTATAGATTACACCTTGATTACACTTATAAAAGATGCAGTGCAAATCCCCTTTCTTTATAGGCTTTTCAGAATCACTCGTGAGGGTTCGAGTCCCTCTATCCGCATTATCTATGAATTCCTCAAGGTCTTTAATTTAAAAGGCTTTGGGGAATTTTTATAATGCATTTAGTTACGGAGTCGTATTGGGTATTTACTTCTACTCCATGACTTAGTATACTACTTACTTCCAATCCTGACAAGAGTTTAAGGCTGTGCGGCATAGAGGATAAGGCTTTATTTGAATTAGGTACCTGGACCAGTTCTAATTCGATTTTCGATATCTCATTGCTAATCCTTTTAGAAAATTCCTAGCGTATCTATCTCCACATTCTCTGTAATTTCTTTGTCCTTCTCTTCGTAATACCGCACTCAATTCACCCTTTGATATATTAATACCGGCTATATTTAAGATTTCTATTACCTCTTCACTGGTTAGGGACAACGCTATCTTTACTTTTTTAAGCATTACATTGTTCATAATGCTTTTTTCATTGAATGATTGTACCTTGTTTTCAGTAACATTAGAATTGCTCTCCTGCTTTCCCCTTTTCAAAATAATAAATCCATTTAAAAAGGAGTCTAGCATATAGTTGTTGCACTTTTTCATGTTTTCATCGGCTATAAACCCATCATCCTTTGAATCGCTTTTGCGGCTATTTTTTTGGTTAAGCAGCATCCTTTGTAAATCATCTTTTGTTATGCTAACACCACCAAGCTTAAATATCTCAATCATCTCAACATCTTTAATATCCAGAGCATATCGTAATCTTATTAATATATCATTATTATTCATTTGAACCCTCCGTTCAAAAAACAGGGCCTTTCGTATATCCGAAAAAGTCCCTGTTAATAGTCTAATATTAAAAATACTTTTTACTTCCCCATAAGTTACTCTTCTTCAAATCGATGTATTCGTTGTATGCTTTTTCAAGAATCTGTTTCTCATTCGCAAACTTCAACATATGGTATGCTTCATGAAATTTGTAGTAACCTGAATCTATAAAGTATTCTTCCCTTTGTGGTTTGCTGTAATAGCTTTCAGACATCATTAAATACCAATGAACATCCTTTAATACTGTATTCTGAGGTGTGTTGAAAGAGTATTGGCTTTTTCCTATATATTTGATAATAGAAGCATTAATCCCTGATTCTTCCTTTACTTCACGGATTGCTGTTTCCTTATATTCTTCTCCTTCTTCCACGGTACCTTTTGGTAGCACCCACCCCTCATATTTATTCTTATAATTCTTATACAGTAATAAAATCTTGCCTCTGAATATAACTACACCTCCACAGCTCGTTGCTTCAACCATCGCAATGCCTCCTGTTTCTTGGTGTCTGTTTGACTTTCTAAAGTATACATCAATATGCACAAATATTCAACCCATTAATAATAATACAAAGTGTTCTTCTTAAAACAACGTTACTGTTCTCTCGTACCTCGTTCACAGCAACAATCATGCACTTCATAATGAGAACATGGTTCGCATAGGAGGCGTAGTGTGCCCGCGCTGGGCGCACCTACGAAGAAGAGGAGGGAACCTTCCCCTCCTCTTCTTCGTAGATAATAATACATATAGTAATCGTCTATTCAAATAGTTGTAATGGTGTTATTTTCCTTATCCGTAGTGAGACTATCGCAGTAAGCAGGACAGAAAACAAAGCAATAGATGCAAATGTAGTTATAATTAATGTAGGACTCACTATTAAATCACAGTTTCTGATACCAGATATCGAAAGCATTGATGCAAGTGCGGGATTCACCAGATACATCGCCATTAATGAGCCCACCAATGCACCAAATATACACACAGGACTAAAGCTTACAATTACCTGAGATATCAACTGTCTTGTAGTATAGCCTATAGCCTTTGAAATTCCAATACTGATTTTCTCTTTGAGCAGCTTGATTTTAATGAGCATATAGGTGATTATTGTGATAATACATAATGTTATAATGATACAGCTAACACACACAAGAATAATTGCATTGTTAAAGGAGGCCTGGGTCGAACTGAATATTTCCATTATATTAATGACAACAAGCTCCAGATCCTTATACCTATCTTCAATTGATCCTTTCACAGTCAGAATATCGCCTTCATTATCGAGATAAACAAATATCTGGAAGGGGATGAATTCCGGTTCGAGTCTCTTCATACCCTCTTCTGTGATAGATGCTTTTCTCCCAAGATTATTAATCTGTTGTGTTATACCTACAATGATAAATTCTTGGTCCTGCTCTTTCCCCTTTAATGTAACTACATCTCCAAGCTTCGCATCCAGTGTTTCTAAAACCAAGCTAGACAAAGCTATCTCATTATCATGAATTGGATATCTTCCATCCGTTATTGTCTTGACCTCTAATTGACTAAAGTCATCGCATACTGATATACTCGGAGTAAACTCTTTATCCCTAAAGGTAATAATTCTTTCATTATCAGAATATTTGACAGTCTTTCTGACATGTTCCATCTGACTTATTTCAGTAAAGACCTTATCTGCATCCTTACTTGTATAAACAACAGCAATGTCCGTCTTCTCGGTTCCTATTAGTTTGATAAATGCTGTATCATCGGTGTTAAAATTGTAATTAATCGCAAATGAAAAGACTGTAACAAATGACATCAAAGCTACTACTATAAAGACTGTTATATTTTGTTTTGTACTCTGTACTAAGGATTTTAGTCCCGCAACCACATTTACGTTCCAGGGAGTTCTAGCTAACGGAAAATGATTTTTCTTAAAGTTATGGGTGTCAATCCCATTTCTTAATGCCACAACCGGAGATATCCTCCTTATTTTTTTAGATACCATATAAGCGATTAGTGTTACTGATATTAGTATAACAAGCATGCTAATCAATATTGCAGCTATGTTTATGCCCCCTATCCATCTCAAACCAATAGAAGAAGAGACTGCATTAGCTACGGCACCTGTGCAGGCAAATGCTATCACAAAACCGATACCTGTGGCAAGTAAAGTAATCATAATAAATTGTATTACATTGGCATACATAAGTTGTCTTCCAGTATACCCCAGTGCCTCCATGGATCCAATGTTTTTAATGCTCTCTTCAATATGTGTTATAATAGCAAACCTCATAATTGTCAAAGTAATCAGCATAATAATTAATGAAAACACAATTATGATGGCCATCAAGATAATAACAAAGGTACTGACTCCGGCCTTCATAGAGGGATAATCGACTAAAGAAATACGTGCAGTATCAATTTTATCACTTTGATTAAATGATTTTATAAGTTCAGTACCGAACAGTGTTATATCTGTATCTGGCGTAAGCTTAGCCTTTATCATATCAATCTTAACTGCTTCCATTTCATTTTCATACAGCTCTTTGAATTTATCATGGAATACAAAACATTTATAATAGCTAAAGTTACTTGGTACAGCAAACAAGACATCCTCTGCAAATCCATAAATAATATATTCATTACTTTCCACACCACATGTAATCAGAATCTCATCTCCAGTCTGATACCCATTGGAGGTCTTCAAAAAGTAAGGAAGAATAATGGAATTTGGAAGTTTCTCTATCCCTTCATCAATTATATTAAGCTTTGACATATCCCGTTTTTCATCTGCATCAAGAAGAATCAGTCCCATGGTCTGGCTTTTCTCTTTCATCGTTATATTTCTAAACTGAGCGGAATCTCTTAAAATACTGTTCTCTACCTCTAACTGCTCTACTTTATCTGTTTTATATAGTACATCAATGATTTGCTCTGAAAACTCTCTTGGACTGGTCACCAGATAATCTGATCCATTCAGCTCTGTATTCCGGTCATCTATTAATGTGCTCATATCTGATATAACACTAATTCCAATGTATAACAGTATTGTAGCAATTATAATTAATATAACAAGTGCAAAGGATACACTTCTATTTTTCCTGATATTGCTCTTTGCAATCATGAAAAGATTCATTCTTACCTCTCATTCCGCCGCTCGCGGCGGCACAAATAATCGGAAAAAGACACCTTGGTGGCTTTTTCCCGAGTGAAAGTGATTTTTCTTTCACTCTTACCTCCTACCAACCCATTTGTTCCAGGAAATCTTTCAGTGCTGTATGACGTGATGTATCACCCTTAATATAAGTACCCAGATTCAATTCATCTAATATCACTCCATCCTTCAGATAAAGGATGCGGTTAGCACGTCTGGCTGTCTTTATGTCATGGGTTACCATCACAATACTCTGTCCATTCTTATTTACCTGAGTCATTACATCAAGTACATTAATCGCATTAGCAGAGTTCAGTGCACCTGTGGGCTCATCCGCAAACACAATCTCCGGTGAATTAATCAAGGCTCTTACAATAGCAACCCTTTGTGCCTCACCACCGGATAACTGTCCGGGAAACTTATGATAACATTCCTCATTAAGTCCTACTGAAGCCAGTAATTCTTCTGCCTTCTTAGCAAGTGCTTTTTTATCCTTATTAATCAACAGACCGCTGAGCATTATATTATCCATCACGCTCATTGAATCGTTTAGGTACATTTGTTGAAATATGAAGCCACAGTGTTTCCTACGGAATATCGCCAGCTTATCATTATTGTAGCCGCTAATAGTCTCTTTCCTAAAGTTGATATTCCCCAAGGTCGGCTTATCCATCCCCGATAATGCATACAACAGGGTTGATTTACCCGAACCCGAGCTTCCCATTATTACAGTAAAATCTTTTTCGTATATCTTAATGTTAAGATTCTTCAAGACATGCTGTAATACATTCTTATTCGAATATGTCTTACACAAATTATTTACCTCTAAAATACTGTTCATAATCTCCTCCTCAATTTATACATCTAAATACCCATACTATATAATAAGACCATAAGCTTGAATTAATCTCAATCTCATAGTCTTATTATAGCTTCTAACTAGTAGGAAGTCTTTTCCCATTCATTACTAAATTCTTATCTAATTCTTAATTATCACTATGTTAATAAGGAAAACTTCCTACCTGTTATAGTTGATTACTTATACCTTTTTAATTTTTAACACAATGACAAAGCCATCCTCTACCAAGCATTCGATTCCTCCGCCCATTCCTTCCATAAACTGCTTGGCCAGATATAGTCCAAGTCCAGAACCGGAATGAGTAATAGTATTTTTTCCCCTATAAAATTTACCGAACACTAGAGGAATTTCATTATCAAGGATACTGCTGCCATAATCCTTTATTTTAACCGAGATACAATCTTCGTCTTCAAAATAAGTAACATCAATATCCGTATTAGCATATTTGTAAGCATTATTAATAATATTATCTATTACCTGGTTTAGCCTCAGCTTATCGCAGTAAATCAGGCATCCCGGAACCTCGTTCTTCATGTGGATTTTACCATAATGATTCAGCTCCATGAACATCGGGGAAATAATTGTGCTTAATTCTTCTCTGGGTTCTATCCGTAGTACTTCAAGTTCCTCTAGTGTGGCATGAAACATGTTACTAATTAGCTTATCTATGACATCCGCCTTCTGATTAATCGTTTGAATCTTAGTTAACACTTCCTCCTCCTGAAGCTTAATTTCAAGAATCTCGCAAAGGGCTTTAATGACCGACACCGGGGTTTTAATATCATGGGACAACTCAGCAACCAGTTCCTTCTTACTGATATTTGCATCATATTCCCCCTGTCTTGCCTTCTTAATCTCCTCCCTCATCATATCAAAGCTTTCGGTAAATGCTCCAAAATAATTAGCTTTTTCAATAATCATGGGTATATCCAGATTGCCGGTTGCTATATGATCAGCAAACTGCTCTAATTGTCTGAAAGGTCTTAGAAGTCTCCGATTCACTATAAAAGTAACAATATAGATAAGTATAAGCAGTAGGCTAAACAGTGTCCATAATGCAATCGAAAGATTATCCTTCATCTGTAAAAATAAATCTGAATTAGCAGTAAATATAATTTTTCCGATTATCCTGTCACCCTCCCGAAAATCGAGGATGATATTTCCTTTCACAATGGCAGAATTAAGCTCATTGCTATAATTATTGTCGCTCTCCATAAGGATATTGCAGGAATATGCCCTTTCAACCTCTTCAATGGGCCGGCTTTGTAGTTCCTTAACAATGTTTTTATATGTATCATTTAGATCAATTATATCGATTGTTTTATATTCTTGTGAGCTAATGTGGTTTTGAGTAAAAACAAAAATTAGGATTAAGCATATCGTTGATATTAGCAATATCAGTTTTAATCTCATAGCTCCATCATATATCCAATACCCCAAACTGTCTTAATGAATTGTGGGTTATTCGGATTCCTTTCTACCTTCTCCCTTATCTTGCTTATGTGGACATTTAAAGTTCCGTCGCTAAAAAATGCGTCCCCCCATACATTTGAGAATAGTTCTTCTTTTGTGATAACCTTGTTACGATTCTCAAAGAGATATGTAAAAAGCTTATACTCCTTATTCTTTAGCTGTACCTCTGCGCCATCGATATAGATTTTTCTCGCATCCATGTCAATCGAAATGACACCCTGAGTTACCTTCTCAGCACCTAGCCTCTCATCATAACGCTTTAGGTTCACCTTTACTTTTGCTAAGAGCACACTTAGGGAATAAGGTTTCTTGATATAGTCGTCCCCTCCAATATTAAGTGCAATCAACACATCATCATCGCTTTGTCTTGCACTGATAAATAGTATCGGTATATTCATCTGCTCCCGAAGCTTCTGGCATAGGGTAAATCCGCTTTCATTCACTAAATTAATATCCAGAAGGATTAATTGTACCTGATTTTTCTCGAAAAATCTAAGGCACTCCTCAGAATTTGCCACATATGCCGAATTCACTCCAAATAAATTAAAATATTCACAGGTTGCCGATGCCAGATCTAGTTCATCATCAACTATAAGACAGTTATACTTCACAGAAAGTCCCCCCTTTTATTTCTCATCGTTCTGTTGAGCTAATAAGTATGCTTTCAATATCTTTCTTGCAATCGGAACGGCATATTCACTTCCGGTTCCGACATTTTCTACGATTACGCTGATTACAATCTTAGGTTCCTCTACCGGTGCAAAGCCGATAAACCAGGCGTGAGCTGATTTTCCTTCCGTATCCGCAGAACCAGTCTTCCCAGCTACTGTAATTCCAAGCTCCTTCAGATCCTTCGCAGTACCGTTAGTTACGACTCCAGTCATCAGCTCCTCCAGATAATTAGCCTCTAAGGTAGTCATTGCTCTATTACTCATCTCTGGTTTGAAGCTTTTCATGGTATATCCATCAGCATTTTCTATATGGTCTACTATATAAGGCTTCATCATCACACCACCATTAGCCACTGCTGCAGTTATCATAGCATTATGGAGTGGTGAAACCAGCGTCCTTCCCTGTCCAATTGCAGTCTGCATGGTTTCCTTAACTCCAGAGCTACCGACCTTAAGCTCAAAGCGGCTTATGCTGCTAGCCATCTTAATTGGCAACGCATGATTATACAGAAAATCCTCGCTAAGTTCACGGAAGCTTGTGATATCCAGATCCTTTCCAATCGAAGCGAAGGAAGCATTACAGGATTTGGCCAGAGACTTGGCCAGATCTACTTCTCCATGGGATTTATTATTGTAGCAGTGAATCGTCATATTATTGTACTCAACACTGCCATCACAGTCATATTCGTAAGCTTTATAATCCGGGTTCTTTCTTATAAAAGCGAGGGTTGTCAAAAGCTTAAAGGTAGACCCAGGAGGATACAATCCCTGCGTAGCACGGTTTAGTAGGGGTGATTCTGTCCCCTCATCCTTAATCAGTTCGTCCCAAATAGCATCGATTTTATTCGGGTCATAGGTAGGTTTTGAAACCATAGCCAAAATCTTTCCTGTAGCCGGCTCCATAACCACCACTGCTCCACGATTATCTCCCAAGGCATCAAATGCAATCTGTTGTAATTTGATGTCCAGAGTGGTGACGATATTATCTCCTGGATTCTTCTGGCCGACCAGGTCATTGTACATATTACCGAAGGAATTCGTATTTGAGGTCATAAGACGAATGTTCTCAGACTCTTCAATTCCTGTTCTTCCCTTATTGAACTTACCGATGGCGTGAACAAACACATCATCATATGGGTAGACCCTTGTCTCTTTACCTTCCTCGTCGACTATAGTTTCAGCAAGTACGCTATGGTCACTCGCAAGTATCTTGCCACGAATGACCCGTTCAGCAAG
>DATESP010000101.1:0-4201 GCA_035270645.1 Mobilitalea sp.
ACACTTTACTAATAACTCTGCAGTTGCTAGATTTGTGGCCAACGGAATGTTATGCTTATCACATAATTGGAAGATATTATTTACATCCGGTTCATGTGTCTTTGGTGTTAATGGATCTCGTAAAAATATCACCATATCGAGCTGATTGTGTTCAATCTGGGAGCCCATCTGCTGTACACCTCCAAGATGACCTGCAAGATATTTGTGAACATTTAAGTTTGTAACTTCTTCTATCAAACGCCCTGTAGTATCTGTAGCATACAGTGTATGTTTGCTAAGAATTCCTCGGTAGGCTATGCAGAAATTCTGCATTAATTTCTTTTTTGCATCATGAGCAATCATACCAATATTCATATATCTTCCATCCTTTCTTCACGCTAACGTTCATGCCTGCACTACTCACAGGCTTAAATTATCTTTTATTCTTTTGGGGCTGTAATCGTATGTTAAGTATGATTCCAATCGCAACCACACTGCTTAATAAGGAACTAAGTCCTGAACTCAAAAAAGGAAGTGGTATACCAGTATTTGGTAAAATCCGAGTTGCAACACTGATGTTTACAAAGACCTGAAACATGAACATCGATGCAATTCCTACGGCAATCAGCTTACCCATCGGGTCAGGTGCCCTCTTAGCAGTCATCAAGCATATAAAGATAATGAGAGCAAATAAAAATATTACAAAACAGCTTCCAATAAAGCCTAACTCTTCGCCGACAACTGAAAAGATAAAATCACTTTCCGAAATAGGAACATAATCATATCCGCGGACCTCTGAAGCATCCTCCATTAATCCTTTACCTAATAATTGTCCAGAACCGATTGCCTTGATAGAATTATCCTGTTGATACATGACTTCTGGATATAGTTCTGGATCAAGGATTGAAAGCACTCTTTGCTGTTGCGTATTAGACAACAGGACCTGATAATCCTGCTGAACATACCAGAACAATCCCATAAAGGTAGGAATACCGATTACAAGTATAGGTAGAATAATCTTCCAATTAAGACCTGCAGCAAATACTATCATTAAGAATACAAACATAATTACCAAACTCGTAGAAAGATCTGTCTGTGTCAGTATCAATGATGTCGGTATAGCCATGAGTATAACTGAAGCTAACAATAATAAAATATTGTTGATTTTATCTGCAAATATCGTAAAGAGTTTTGCGAAAAAGATTATTAGTATGATTTTACTAAGTTCTGAAGGTTGAAAATCCGTAAAACCCAGATCAATCCATCGTTGCGCATGATTTATATTTTTACCAAATAACTTTACTATAACTAATAAGCCCAGATTAATAACATAGAGAACTAAATAAAATTTACTAATAAAATGATAATCAATCAAAGATACTACTGCAATTATTAGTAGTCCCCCAAATAGACCAACAATCTGTTTCATGAAAAGATTCTCGCCCTCGGCTTGTACCAGCCTGATCAGGTAAGCACCTATGGATACCAGAAGGGTAACCACTACTAGTAAAGTAATATTATAACGCTTAAAGTCATAGTTCTTTAATTTAAACATCCTGTAATCATCCTTATTTCTTAGAGGTTTTCATGTCCTTGATCGGAATATTGGCAAAGAGTGCTGGTACAGATCCATTGTTTGATTCGGATTGCATCTGCATGATCTTAATATCTAAACCCTCTAAGTCAATTTCTATATACTTTGATATCACAGCAATGATATCATTTTTAATCTGTTCCATTATTTCGGGCGAGCATCCTGCACGGTCTGATACTAAAACAAGCTTTAATCTGTCCTTTGCAATACTGCCAGTCCCTTTTTTTCTAAAAAAATCTGCAAAGCCCATTATATAACCTCCCTTAGTTTTTCCTTCGTTTTCCAAAAAGTTTCCCGAATATTGATGATTTTGCGTTCAAATCCATAAAAGGTACGTCTTCTCCGATAATTCTTCTTGCAATATTCATATATGCTCTTCCAGCTGCAGAATCGGAACCTACCAGTGGTTCACCCTGGTTAGTAGAAATAACGATATTCTCATCATCGGGTACAATTCCTATTAAATCAACCGCCAATATCTCGCATACATCATCACTGGACATCATATCTCCACGTTTAACCATATCCATGCGGAGGCGGTTAACAATTAAGTGGGTCTGTTTCATTTCATTTGATTCCAATAAACCGATAATGCGGTCAGCATCCCTAACTGCAGATACTTCAGGAGTTGTAACAACTAATGCTCTGTCTGCACCCGCAATTGCATTCTTAAAACCTTGCTCGATTCCAGCAGGACAGTCCATTATTATGTAATCGAATTCATCTCTTAACTCATCTGCAAGCTTTCTCATCTGCTCGGGACTTACAGAGTTCTTATCCCTAGTCTGTGCAGAAGGAAGTAAATATAGATTAGGGTAACGCTTGTCTTTAATTAAGGCGTTTCTAATTCTACAGGTACCATCTATAACGTCTACTAGGTTATAGACTATACGGTTTTCAAGGCCCATTACGACATCAAGATTTCTTAAGCCTATATCTGTATCAATTAATACAACTTTCTTTTCCAGCATTGCTAGACCCGTACCGACATTAGCGGTTGTTGTTGTCTTGCCAACACCACCCTTACCAGATGTTACAACAATAACTTCTCCCATGTTTAAAAATTCCTCCAGTTCTTAAGGAGCCCCCTTGATAAGTGGTTAATCTCCTGCATTGAATTTATTTAATATAATGATACATTGCACTGCTTTACAAACTTATATCATTTAAGATATTCTTATTTAGTGGTTCAATGTAAATATTACCTTCTTCCAGGAAAGCAATCTTAGCTTCCCTAACTTCTTCTTTTACCGGATTATCAGGGGAACGTGCTATAGTTTCAGCTATACGAATCTGAGTCGGTCTCATATCAAGAGCTACTACAAAGGCATTCGTATTACCACAGGCTCCTGCAAAGGCATTTCCCTTAAGCGAACCAAGTACTATTATATTACCTTTCGATACTACTCGGGCTCCATGGTTCACATCACCAATGATGATCACACTGGTTTCGAATTCCAGAGAGGCACCGGAACGTAAGATACCTTTATAAAACTGACCGGTATTATTGTCCAGTTCCATCAATCTCTGATTTAGAGTCTTTTTAAAGGTCTCTTCTGTCTCGGGATCGTTATCCATTACACATACAATCTGCATATCTGTATTCTGTCCTATGATATCCAGAATATCCTTCTGTTCATCATTTGAAAGTTTTCTTCCCTCAAAGCTAATGGCCATCTTAGCATTCTCAAAGAATTTACTGGATTCCTTGAACTTCTCAGTAACTAGAAGCTTAAGTTCCTCAAAATCTAATTCGGGACTCAAGACAACAATGATACCGTATTTATTACCTTTGATCATAACTGAATTATTCACTGTATTCATTGGATTCTCCTTTATATAAATAGAAAGATGTTAATCTGAAAATGCTGCAATATTACTTTCGGGAAGAGTTGCTTCCTTTTCAACCAGTGTCTCAGGATCCTCCAATTTATAGTATAGACGATAAATATCTCTGGCAAGCTCAGAAGCATTTCCTGAGGTATGACCATTCGGGATAACGGCAGTTACAGAGATTTCAGGATTCTCATAAGGTGCATATGATACAAATAATGCGTTGTTCGGATTTACCTTACTGATTTGTGAGGTACCTGTTTTACCTGCTACAGTTACTCCTAAATTCCTATATAAACCATCCTCATATACAGAACCTCCGGGAGAGTTTACTACATCATACATACCCTTCTGTACGCTGTCCCAGGTAGAAGCGCTGATATTAGTTAGATCCTGGTGTATAGCTGCACTATTATTAAGTATAACCTTACCATCCTTATCAACTATGCGATCCAGTAGAGTTAAATCATAACTGGTACCGCGGTTTGCTAAAGTGGTTACATACCTGGATAATTGAATTGGAGCATAGGAATTGGAACCTTGTCCTATTGCGGAACGAACAGCATCTCCAGTAGAGACCTTAGGCTGTAATTCACCTACCTCAACACCGGATTTAGTATCTAAGCCAAAGAGTGAAGCATATTTACTTAGCCTCTCAATTCCAAGTTCTTCATTGTATTTGCCAGTACTATCGGTACTGAGACGGAAACCTACAACATAGAAGAAATAGTTACAGGAAACCCTAATTGAATCTGTTACATTAACAGAGCCATGAGAACCTGGATAAATATGACA
>DATESP010000102.1:0-2269 GCA_035270645.1 Mobilitalea sp.
ATCAGCTTTGCTACAAAGAAACCCTTAGTCGGAGTTCATCACATTGAAGGGCATATTTCGGCTAATTATATTGAAAATAAAGAACTAGAGCCACCCTTTTTATGTCTTGTCGTATCAGGAGGGCATACCCATCTGGTATTAGTAAAAGCCTATGGTGAATACGAGATTATTGGCAAAACCAGAGATGATGCTGCTGGAGAAGCCTTTGATAAGGTTGCCAGAGCGATTGGACTGGGGTATCCCGGAGGGCCTAAGATAGACAAGCTATCGAAGGAGGGTAATGAGGATGCAGTAGTATTTCCGAGGGGCCATATTGATGGCTCGCCTTATGATTTTAGTTTTAGCGGTTTAAAATCTGCAGTCCTAAATCACATTAACTCCTTGGAAATGAAGAATATAGAGATTAATCGCGCTGATATTGCTGCATCCTTCCAGAAGGCTGTAGTAGATGTACTGGTTACGAAGGCTATGTTAGCTGCTAAGGATTATGGAATGCACAAGTTAGCAATCGCCGGAGGTGTGGCTGCAAATTCTTCACTTCGGAAAGCTATGGCTGAAGCCTGTGCGGAGCATGGTTTAACATTTTACTATCCCTCACCAATTTTCTGCACTGATAATGCAGCTATGATAGGTGTCGCTTCTTATTACGAATACGTGAAAGGGGTAAGAAGCGGGTTGGATTTAAATGCTGTTCCTAATTTAAAGATCGGGGAAAGATAATATATGAAGACGAATAAAATTACTGGAATTATTGTGGCTGCAGGTCAGGGAAAGAGGATGAACTCTCCTGTGGCCAAACAATTTCTTACCTTACTGGGTAGACCGGTTCTGTATTATAGTCTGAAGGCCTTTGAACAAAGCAGTGTAGATGAGATTATCCTAGTTACAGGAGATAGTCAGGTGGAATACTGCAAAGAGAATATTATAGAGAAGTACCATATTAATAAAGTCAGTAGGGTCATGGAAGGCGGTTTGGAACGATATGATTCTGTTTATCGGGCATTATCTGGTATGGATGAGGCAGATTATGTACTGATTCATGACGGTGCAAGGCCATTTATTACAACAGAATTGATTGAAAAGGTTATAAAAACGGTTGTTGAACATAAGGCATGCATCGTAGGAACTCCTGTCAAAGAGACGATTAAGGTCGTGAGCCAGGAGGGTTTTATTACTGCGACACCGAATAGGGATAGCCTTTGGACTGCCCAGACCCCTCAAGCCTTTGCGTTTCAATCAATTAAGAAAGCATACGAGATGCTGTATATGGAGGAGAGTGTACATAGACACATTACTGACGATGCGATGGTATATGAGTCATATGTGAAAGATACGGTGATGATGGTGCCAGGTGATTATAGCAACCTGAAAATAACAACTCCTGAGGATTTAACCTTAGCACAGGGTTTGGCTGAGAAATTTTGGAAGGACACTATTCCAAATAATTAAAACAATTGAAACAATTTCTATCACGAAAAGCAGAAAATCACTTGACACAAAATATCCTGAATGATATACTAATCAAGCGATGTTTGGAGAGATGCCCGAGCGGTTTAAGGGGCTGGTCTTGAAAACCAGTGATTCTGCAAGGAACCGTGGGTTCGAATCCCACTCTCTCCGCTAATATTTAAGCCACCGAGGTATGGTGGTTTTCTTATTCAAGATAGACGGACTAGGTTTATCGGTTTTTACAGAGCATAATACAAATTGATATATTCTATGATTTAGCCGGATAGCTTCATTATTGTATTTATGGAGAAATACCCAAGCGGCTGAAGGGGCTCCCCTGGAAAGGGAGTAGGCCGTTAATAGCGGCGCCAGGGTTCAAATCCCTGTTTCTCCGTCCTACTTTTACCAGAAAAAATTAATTAATAAAAGTAGTTGACAAGAGTACCTGATGCGTGATAAGATAGTCAAGCTGACGTTGAGAAACACAGCGAAACAAATGCATCTAAAGTAAATCGAACATTGATAATTGAACAGTAAAACAACCCTGAAAATTCTAAAAAAATTGAAGTTCCACATGAGCTTCAAAATGAATCCTAACGGAGACATTAAAAGATTTTCATTTGCGATTGGATTCGTAAGAAGACAGATCGCATACGAACCGTATTGATATGAAAGTATCGATACAACCACAAAAACAGTAAAGATAGATGGATAAAGTGTTTGCAAGCAAACACTTAGTAAATAACCGCAAGCGGTTATTTAAATGCCAATGTTTATCTAACTGGATCAAAAACTTAAACATGAGAGTTTGATCCTGGCT
>DATESP010000103.1:0-12954 GCA_035270645.1 Mobilitalea sp.
GGCTGGTAATGCCAATGCAACAAAACAGAGTATAAAGCCAGTTGCAAACCGTTCCGTCCGTGTAGATATCGATAAGCTAGATGTTTTGATGAATCTGGTTAGTGAGTTGATCATAGCCAAGAACAGCTTGATTTCTATCAGCAGCACTACTAACATGCAGACAGATAATGGCTTTGGAGAACAGATGGAGTATCTTGAGAGAGTAACCACTAATCTTCATGAGTCGGTGATGAAGGTCAGAATGGTTCCGATTGAGAGTGTATTGAGTCGATTCCCTAGAATGATCCGGGATTTATCCAAGAGTCTGGGTAAGAATATGGAGCTCTATATGACCGGTGAAGAGACTGAGCTGGATCGTACCGTAATCGATGAGATTGGGGATCCTCTAATGCATCTGCTCCGTAATGCAGCGGACCATGGCTTAGAATCAAATGAAGAGAGACAAAGACAAGGCAAGGAACCATCCGGCTCCATCTTCCTTGATGCATATCAGGATGGTAACAATGTTGTGATCGAGGTAAGGGATAACGGCGGCGGTATCAATGTTGAGAAGATAAAAAGAAAAGCTATTGAAAAGGGTGCCATCACAGATGAACAGGCACAGAGGATGACAGATAAGGATATTATAGATATATTATTCCAGCCAAGTTTTTCTACAGCGGAACAGGTTACTGATGTATCCGGTAGGGGAGTGGGTCTGGATGTCGTTAAGACCAAGATTGAAGCTCTCGGAGGTGAAATCGAAGCAAAGACCATGCTTGGGGAAGGCTCCAATTTTATCATAAGACTTCCTTTAACATTGGCAATCATTCAGTCACTTATGGTCATCATAGGTTCAGAAAAATATGCTCTTCCGCTTGGCAATATCTTGACTGTAGAGAATGTATCTAGCACAGAAATTAAGACTGTCCATGGCAAAGAGGTTATGAATCTAAGAGGGACAGTAATTCCGATTGTGAGACTTGGTAGTATCTTGGGTTGTAAGGATATTGATGAGAATCAGACGAACCACCTGGTTGTCATCGTGAAGAAGGGTGATAAAATGGCTGGAATGGTAGTCAATGAACTTATTGGCCAACAAGAAATCGTTATTAAGTCAATTGGTAAGTACATCAGGAATCATAAGATTATAAGCGGAGCAACCATCCTCGGTAATGGTGATGTCGCATTAATTCTGGATGTCAATTCGTTAGTTAATTGAGGAAGTTGAAGGATAAAATACTTTCGACTAAGTTTAAAATGGAGGGACGTTTATGGGAGAATCAGATTCAAAACAATATATAATAGTGTGTGTAAACGAAGCACAATATGGAATTGGTATTAAATATATCGACAGTATCATCGTCATGCAGAAAATTACCAGAGTTCCGAAGGCACAAGCTTATTTTAAGGGTGTGATTAATCTAAGAGGTGATATAATACCTATAATGAGTCTACGACATAAATTAGGGTTGGAGGAGGAAATATTTACTCCTGTTACTCGTATCATTATCTTAAAACCTGAAGCACATGCAGCTCCGGTAGGAATTATCGTAGATGAGGTTAGGGAAGTGGTTACCTTAGAAAATAGCGATGTTGAGAAGATGAGCTATGACGAAAATGACGATAGAGCAAACTATAGTATAGGGATAGGAAAAATTGAGAATGATCTGGTTAATCTCTTAAATATTCCTTCACTTATAATGGGTAAAGAAGCACTTGATTCATAATGAAAATAGGAGGTGTATGTGGTGTCCGAGCTAAATATAAACCAAATTGATAATATGCAGTTTGATGTGCTCCGAGAGATTGGTAACATCGGAGCGGGCAATGCCACAACAGCCTTGTCTCAGATGCTAAATTTAAAGATTGATATGAAGGTGCCAAATGTCGAGCTCCTTGAATTTAAAGAGCTTTCTGACCTTGTCGGAGGTGCTGAAAACCTTGTAGTGGGGATACTATTTACACTTGGTGGTGATATTGATGGAATGATGATGTTTATGCTTGATATGTCAGCCTCAAGGCATCTTGTTAATATTTTGATGGGCAATCAGGACAGTACCAGAGATTCTGTAGATGTTGACTTTAACGAGATGGAGTTATCAGCAATGAGCGAGATTGGCAACATCATATCCGGTGCCTATCTGTCATCACTTTCTTCATTAACGCATCTGACAATTGTTTCGAGCATACCTTATATGGCAATTGACATGGCAGGCGCTATTTTAAGTGTCCCTGCTATTGAGTTTGGTAAAATTGGAGATAGGGCTCTATTGATTGAAACTGAATTTGGTGATGAACTCAGGGCAGTAAACGGATATTTTATCCTGATTCCCACCATAAAATCTTATTCAGCAATATTATCATCGTTGGGACTATAGATATAACTCAAAATCCTACGGATTTCCCGGGGGCATTGAATAGTTATAGTGAAATAATACTTTGAATATGCCAATGTGGCGCAGATGTAAGGATGATTAAATGAACAATATGATAAAGGTCGGAATGGCAGACCTGAATGTATGCGTTTCTCCTGATGTAATTACGACATTAGGACTTGGGTCATGTGTTGGAATTGCATTATATGATCCGGGAACAAAGATTTCAGGACTGGTACACATTATGCTACCAGATAGTACGAAGATAATGAACAATTTGAATAAAGCCAAATTTGCTGATACCGGAATAGATGAATTAATCAAAGCAATGCTTAAACTGGGTGCTAACAGGAGAGCTTTTGTTGCTAAGATTGCTGGTGGAGCTCAGATGTTTGCCTTTACCAATAATAATGACATGATGCGTATTGGAGAGCGTAATATTGAAGCGACGAAGATGAAGCTCAGTCAACTTGCAATCCCTATTCTTGCTGAAGAAACGGGTGCAAATTACGGTCGGACTATAGAATTCCATCCTGAGACCGGAGCTCTTCATATCAGGTCAGTTGGCAAGGAACATAAAATCATCTAAGAAGATGCAAAGGAATGGCATTCTGGAGGCAATTATGAAGCAGAGATATATTCCGCCCCTCATCATGTTAATTGCAGGGGCATTAACTTGTATTCTGGATATCATTAACAAGGTTGAGTTAATTAAAAGTTTAAAACGACTACTTATTGTATTAATTGTTTTTTACTTTATAGGCCTTATTGCAAAGGCAGTTATTATAAAAGCAACAGAACCAAAACTGGAGAAACCCAAAGAAGACCTGGAAGATGAGGCTGTTATCCATGAAGAAGACGAATCTGAAACAGAAGAATAAAAAAATAACTGTCCGAATACAGTGAAGCTTAGGAGGCAGAATGAACGCAGATAGCAAACGAATGCTCTGGGAAGAATATTCAAAGAAGAGAACCGCTGAACTTCAGGAAAAAATTATAATTGAATATGCAGGATTAGTGAAGCTAGTTGCTGGGCGTCTTAGTATGTATCTGGGCTATAATGTGGAATACGATGACTTGGTCGGATATGGCACCTTTGGGTTGATTGATGCTATTGATAAGTTCGATTATGATAAAGGCTTTAAGTTTGAAACATATGCGTCCTTAAGAATTCGTGGTGCAATTTTGGATCAGATACGTAAAATGGATTGGATACCAAGGAGTATCCGTCAAAAGCAGAGAAAGATTGATGCGGCTTGTCAAAGCCTTGAGATAAAACATGGTAAAAATATTAATGACGATGATATAGCAAAAGAATTGGACATCTCAGTCGAAGAGTACGAGAACTGGCAGAACCAAACTAAGATAACGAATATTGTTTCTTTGGATGAGTTTCTTGAGCAGGGGAGTGAATCGAAGGTAGAACAGTCACTTACGGCTATGTTCGACCAACCGGAGAAGGTGGTTGAAAAAAAGGAACTTAAAGAATTACTAATGAAAACACTGGAGTCATTAACTGAAAAGGAGAAAAAAGTCATCGTTCTCTATTACTATGAAGAATTGACCTTGAAAGAGATTAGTAAAGTACTAGAGGTATCAGAGTCTAGAATATCACAACTGCACACAAAAGCTTTACAGAAGATGAGGATAAAGTTAGGTACTAATATGGACATTATGACCGGTTATTAACATTATAGCCAGTTATTATTGTCATTATTGTAGTATTATAGTTCCTATACTAATATTTAGTGCCGGTTCACAAAAAGTAATATTTCTCTTTGGTTGGAAGACAGAATTGGGGTGAAAATATGGGTAAAAGAAATGGTTATTTTCAAATGATCATTAAAAACGATGGAACATATATTAGATTAATAGAGCATGAACAGGGTGGTATTCCGATTATTTATGATGAGATCAGTAATTATCTTATCGATAAGAAGATATATGAATATGATAAGGTAGCCTTAGGAAGGGCAATGGCTATGTTGAAGGTCACGGAGGAGGTCAAGCTTACTCCTGCCATAATACTCCCACAGGATGAGTACCTTAGGGTAGAGCTATCAGAAGACAGAATGTATGCCATGGGAAGATTCTATCCTCCGACTAATAATGGTCACCTTCTAGCTAAAGAGGATATTATCGGAGTATTGGTCCGTACTGGCGTAAAATATGGTGTAGACGAAGAAGAAATTTCACTATTTTTAAGAGAACGTGAGTATTGTACGGACTATATTTTAGCAAAGGCAACGAGACCTGTCCAAGGTCATGATGCAGAGATAACCTATCATTTCAACACTGATTTGACATTAAAGCCAAAGACGAACGAGGATGGTTCAGTTGATTTTCATCAGCTTGACATGATTAGCCATTGCCGTAAGGGAGATCTGCTCGCTACGCTTAACCCAGTTGATCAGGGAAAGCCTGGTATAGATGTGTGTGGTAATGTCATACGCCCTAAAAAGGTAAATAATAGGGTTATGCGGCATGGTAGTAAAATCATAACATCGGAAGATGGATTGATGTTATATTCAGAGGTAGACGGTCATGTATCCTTAACTGATGGCAGAGTGTTTGTTTCGGACACCTATGAGATTCCAGCCGATGTGGATACCTCAACCGGTGATATCATATATGATGGTAATGTAGTAATTAAGGGTAATGTTATTACCGGCTTTTCTGTCAAGGCCAAGGGTGATATAGAAGTATATGGTGTTGTTGAAGGCGCTTATATCGAGTCTGGAGGACAGATTGTCCTTAGACGTGGCATGCAGGGAATGAATAAAGGTCTATTGAAAGCGGAAGGTAATATCATCAGCAAATTCATAGAAAACGCAGAGGTTATTGCAGGCGGATACATCACTACGGAATCTATTATGCACAGTAGAGCATCCGCAAAGGGTGATATTATTGTAGGAGGCCGGAGAGGCTTAGTAACCGGTGGGGAGATTCGTTCTGCTTCAATGATATCCGTGAAGACAGTAGGCTCGCATATGGGAACAAGCACCCTTCTTGAGGTAGGAATCGATCCCAGAGTCCTAGAGGAGTTCAGAGAACTCGAGACAAAGATAGCAAGTCTCCAGAATGATAAGGATAAAACTGTCCAGGCATTGACTTTGATACGTAGGAAGATGCAACAAGGAGTTTCTCTTTCCTCAGATAAGATGGGAAACCTGAAGCTCATAACGCAGAATCATATCAATATAGAGGCACAGCTTATGGAATCCAGGAAAAGATATGAAGAACTGAGAATGGATATGGAGGGAAATTCCACTGGTATGATTAAGATTGCGGATACTGTTTACCCGGGAACCAAAATCATTATATCCAACGTCATATATTTTGTCCGAGAAGAAATTGTCCATACAAAATTTATCCGAGATAAAGCTGATATTAGAATGGTGCCACTATAAAATCAGAGTTATGTTAACTAATAACTTTATATGCTATAGGAAACTGCATTCCATTAAGTGGATTCTAATTTAAGGGGGAGGATACGGTATGCCAATCAGACCAATTGAAATAATGAAATCGCAGGAAGCCTCACAACTTAAACATCTTGAAAGCAACAGAACCTATCATGACCAGCAACAGTTAGGTAAGAATTTTGTCAACCAGATTCAAGCTGAAAGTAGCAAAACCACTCAGCTGAACAAGACAGAGAATAATGAGTATCGTTACGATGCCAAGGAAAAGGGTCAGAACAGCTATTCAGAATCTGGTAGCAAGAAACAGGATAACAAGGAAGAGAAAAACGAAGTAAATAAGGAAGACAATCAAGAACCCAAGAAACCATGGGGTTTTGACGTATTAATATAACTGGAGGCACTATGGACCTGTTGGAAATTGTATTGATTATACTAGGTATTATCATCATCATCATTAGCTGCAGGCTGGTTGACCGGACAAAGGACGGGAAAAACCAGCTTCCTCGTAGTGTACCCCTAGAGGAGATTCAATATAGCGAGAAGGATATCAAATTGATGAAGGATGATCTAACTGAAAAATTATCCAGGATTAGTGAAGAGATCATCGTCAAGTCTGATGATGATTTGAGTAGGATATCCAATGAAAAAATTATTGCTGTCAGCGAATTTTCAGATCAGATACTTGAAAAAATTAAGAATAACCATGAAGAGGTAGTATTTCTTTATAATATGTTGAATGACAAGGAAAAAGAGCTTAAAGATGCTGTTAGGGAAATCGATTCTTCTAAAAAGAAGGTCCAATCTCTACTTGAAAGCAGGAAGGAAGCTATAAAGCAGGAGCAAGCTGTAAAACAGACAGGAATTCAGAAGGACTTGCTACATACCACTACACAAGCCGGCCAGGAGAACCAGATGGCTCAGAACCAGAATGAGTTAAGAAGGGGAGCAAGGAAGGAAAGTTTAGATGCTACTAAGGAAAAGCAGAGAAGTCAGCCCATCCTTGGTAATCCAAAAGTGAATAACAATTCAGAAATCTTAGCCTTGCATTCCAAGGGCAAATCAAATATTGAAATCTCAAAATTATTGGATATCGGGCAAGGAGAAGTAAAGCTGGTAATCGATCTATTCAAGAAAAAAATGTAGCAGGTTAATCTGAAAGGCTTGGTGTACACGGATATGAAATTAAAATATTATATGAGAGGCTTAGGGATAGGTATTATCCTTACGACGCTCATCTTGACATTAGGTAATAAGAAGTTGTCCGACCAGGATATAATAGATAAAGCGACGAACCTTGGAATGGAGATGAAGGAAGAGAGAGATTCAATTATTAAGGAAACTGACCCTAAAGATACTCCTTCTAAAGAAGCAAGCCAGGAACCAGAAGCAACCCAGGAACCAGAAGCAAGCCAGGAACCAGAAGTAAGCCAGGTACCAGAAGTAAGCCAGGAACCAGAAGTAAGCCAGGTACCAGAAGAAACCCAGGAACCGGAAGTAATGGATGTACCGGAACCAACGGATGCACCTGAACCAACGAATGTACCTGAACCAACGAATGCACCGGAACCTACGAATGCACCGGAACCTACGATTGCACCTGAACCTACGAATACACCTGAACCTACGAATGTACCTGAGCATACGAATGCACCGGAAAATGATGAAGGAACTGTAGACAACATTACATTTTCCATAATTAAGGGTATGTCCTCTGGAATGGTTGCCGATATGCTGGTGACGAAGGGATTAATTCAGGATGCACAGGACTTTAACGACTTTATTGTAAAGCAAGGTAAGGCCAGTGATATAAGGATTGGTCAATATACCCTACCTACTGGTGCTACCTATAAACAGATAATTGATGAGATCTCCTACTGATAGAAAATTGATATTACTAGCGGCCTATTTATGAAGGTTGTGGTATAGTGAATTCCACATCAATTATACACATCGACCGGATACTATCAAAATATAAAAATATGGATACTATCAAAATATAAAAATTGCTTGCTATATGAGCAATGATATGATATAATTTCAACGTTAATTCAATAATTTTTGGCTATGGTCAAGGATTAAAACAACACGCATATGGATTCAAAGCAGGGTGCCGTAAGGCTACGGTCTGGTTTGGATATGAAATGTGCGGATGAAATCAACCAAACGGAGGTAATTATGAGCGTAATATCAATGAAGCAGTTACTGGAAGCCGGAGTACATTTCGGTCACCAGACAAGAAGATGGAACCCCAAAATGGCGGAGTACATCTACACAGAGAGAAATGGTATCTACATCATCGACTTACAGAAGTCTGTAGGTAAAGTAGATGAAGCTTACACAGCAATCAAGAACATAGTAGCAGACGGTGGTTCAATTCTTTTCGTAGGAACCAAGAAGCAGGCTCAGGACGCTGTTAAAGCTGAGGCAGAGCGTTGTAGCATGTATTTCGTTAATGAGAGATGGCTTGGTGGAATGTTAACTAACTTCAAGACCATTAAGAGCAGAATTGCAAGATTAAGAGTAATCGAGAAAATGTCAGAGGATGGTACCTTTGATGTTCTTCCTAAAAAAGAAGTAATTCAATTAAAGAAGGAATGGGATAAGCTTGAGAGAAATCTCGGTGGAATCAAGAACATGAAGAAAATCCCTGATGCAATCTTCGTAGTAGATCCTAAGAAGGAAAGAATTTGTATCCAGGAGGCTCATACCCTTGGTATTCCTCTAATTGGCATTGCTGATACTAACTGTGATCCCGAAGAATTAGATTTTGTAATTCCAGGTAATGATGATGCTATCAGAGCGGTTAAATTAATCGTATCTAAGATGGCCGATGCTGTTATCGAAGCTAATCAGGGTTTTCAAATGAATGATACACCTGTTGCAGCTGATGGAGCTGAAGCGGATGTAGTGATAGAAGAAGCGGTTACCTTATAATATTTGGATGGGTCTGTTGAAAATGTTAGACTTGCCGTATTTCGGTGATTGATCATTTACAGCAGACCTATTTTATCGTATAGGAAAGTGCGCCCTAGACGATAAAAAAATGCAAAAAAATAACTATTTTCAGGAGGGATATACAATGGAATTAACAGCAAGTATGGTAAAAGAATTAAGGGAAATGACCAGTGCAGGAATGATGGATTGTAAGAAAGCACTAGTAGCTACCGATGGTGATATGGACAAGGCAGTAGAGTTCTTAAGAGAAAAAGGACTTGCAGCTGCTGAGAAAAAGGCAAGTAGAATTGCTGCTGAAGGTATTATTGATGCAAACATAAGTGAAGACGGAAAAGTTGCTTCCATAGTGGAAGTTAACAGTGAGACAGACTTTGTTGCAAAGAATGAGAAATTCAGAGCTTTTGTAGCAGCAGTTGCAGCACAGACCTCAAAGACCAATGCTAAAGATATAGAAGCTTTTCTTGACGAAAAATGGGCATTGGATACAACAAAAACTGTTAAAGAAGAATTATCTACTATGATTGCTTTAATTGGTGAAAAATTAAGCATCAGAAGATTTGAAAAGGTTGTTGCTAACGATGGTTTTGCAGTTTCCTATATTCATGGTGGCGGAAGAATCGGTATCTTAGTAGAGGTCGTTAGCGCTGTAATTAATGAAGAAGTTCAAGAAGCTGCGAAGAATATCCCAATGCAGATTGCTGCTATGTCTCCGAAGTATGTTGATCAGTCTGAGATTTCAGCAGATTTTATCGCTCATGAGAAAGAGATATTAAAGGCTCAGACTATGAATGATCCTGCTAATTCCAAGAAACCTGAAAATATCATTGAGAAGATGTTAGAGGGTCGTTTAAATAAAGAATTAAAAGAATTCTGTCTAGTAGACCAGGTTTATGTTAAAGATGGTGATTTAAATGTTGGACAATACCTTGCTAATATATCCAAGCAGGTTGGTACTCCTGTATCAGTTAAGCGCTTCATCCGTTATGAGACTGGTGAAGGCCTTGAGAAGAAGTCCGAAGACTTTGCAGCTGAAGTAGCAAAGCAGATGGGTCAGTAAGGCTAATTCATGACAACACAATTTCTCGCGTAGCGTGAAATTTGTTGTATAGCATAAGTTTATAATGACTTTATAGGAGGCTCTAAAAGCCTGTAACGATGGCATATATGCTGTTTACAGGACTTTTAGGGCCTCTTTTGCTATGTAATATTATTTTCATTAGGATTGGTTGGTAGATAACCAGTACTTTTATTCTTGCAAAATCAGAAATATACACACATCATATAATGTGTAGATAATTTTGATTGACAGTGCAGTAAATTTACTTTATACTCAATTCAGAACTATACACCTAATCGAAAATAAGGAGACAGTTTTGAATGGATGAATATAAAAAGTATAAAAAGTTATTTAATAAATATAATGGTGTAATTACTACAGCAGAATTTCAAAAAGCTGGGTATCATCATAAATATTTAAAAGAACTTATGGATAATGGTATTATAAGAAAGATTAAAAGAGGATATTACGAGTGGCAATATGAAGAATTAATTTCAGATACAACTATTATTACAAGGTTATTTCCTGATGCTGTAATATATCTACTGTCAGCTCTCTATATATATGATTATACTGATCGCACACCGAATGAATGGCACCTTGCTGTAGCGAGAGGAAGTTCTAGGCCAAGATTTGAAATTGAATATCCTAAAGTTAAGCCATATTATATTCATGAAAAATATATGAATATAGGTAAGACTAAGTATACTTATGAAGGGCAAGAAATAGATATATTTGATAAAAACAGAACCATTTGTGATGTTGTAAGAAATTCAAATAGAATGGATAAAGAAATTGTAAATCAAGCTATTAAGAGCTATATTAATGATCCTAAAAAAAACATTTCAAAGCTATTGGAATATGCAAAAAAAATGAGAGCTGAAAACAAGGTAAGAACTATGATTGGGATGTGGTTATGATGAATATTACAAAATCAGTGCTACAAAAATTAAAGAACAAATCACAAAACTCAGGTTTGTCATTTCAACTGCTTTTGCAATTGTTTTGCCAGGAAGAATTTTTAAGAAGGATAAGTTATTCAGAGTTCCAAAATAAGCTTGTTTTAAAAGGTGGTCTATTTCTTTACCTAATTACAAATTTTGAAAGTAGGCCAACCATGGATATAGATTTTCTTATGAAAAACTGGTCGAATGAAGATGATAAGATTATAGAAATGATTCAAAGTATTATAAATACAAAATCAGAAAATGAATTTATTAAGTTTGAAATAAAGTCTTTGAATTATATAACCGAGCAAAAGGAGTATCATGGTGTAAGAATAAAGATGATAGGAGTAGTTGGTAATACGAGAACACCTTTCGATATAGACATAGGAGTGGGAGATGTTGTTATTCCTAGGCCAAACACGAGAAAACTGGATGTGTTATTACCGGAATTTAGTAGTCCAGAAGTACTCACATATTCTTTGGAATCTACGATTGCAGAAAAATGGGATGCAATAATTGATAGGATGGAGTTCAATAGTAGGATGAAAGATTTTTATGATATTTATTTTCTAGCTATGAATTATGATTTTGAAGGAAGAAAGTTACAAGAAGCAATTTTTGAAACATTAGATAATCGTGGTAGAATATATGATAAAAACACCTTAAATAAGGTAAACTCATTAAAAAAGGATAGGCAAATTGTTTTAAGATGGAACACATTTATCCAAAACACAATTAAAGTAGATATAGATTTAGATGATGTAATAAATGTTATTACAGATTTCATTAGAGAACCATTTGAAAGTATAATCTATGAGCGAGAATTGTTTCTGAGATGGAGCAAATCAGATAGGGAATGGAATTGAGAGATTATAAATGGTTTGGAATAAATACCGTAGAACGCTATATACATATGATGAAATTTTGATTATTATTAATAAGTATGCTTTACTGCAAGATTGGAATTAAGGTGTAAAAATTCTAAGTGTTATTTTAAATTCGGTCAAATTTATACATAGTTTATCAAGTTGGAGGTGCAGGAATGAATATAGAGGCTTATGACCTTGACTCACTTAGAAAAATAGTGCGAACTCTTCAAAAAGAAAATGAAGCCTTGAAATCTCAGTTGAAAAAGGCTGATATTGCATTCGATGCTCCTAATCCATTTGATGAAACAATAGAGAGTAATAATGAGTACGATCCTGATCAGGGAGAGCGTATTCTTGGAAGATATATAACTGAGGATTTAGCAAAACGATATTTTGCTATGTTTTGGGGTAGAGAAGATGTTTATGCCAAAAGAGGTAAGAATGGCGGATATTTTCAGCAGTGTGATAACAGATGGAATGATGCCTTATGTCCAAAACAACGTGGTGAAAAAATGTTTTGTGATGATTGTGAGCACACAAAATGGACTAAACTTGATTTGAAGAAAATTGTAAGTCATCTTGTTGGCAAAAAAGAGGATGGAACAGATGTGCTTGGAGTATATCCGCTTTTAGCAGATGGTACATGTCGATTTATAGTATTCGATTTTGATAACCATGAAAAGGATGCAGAGAAGACGGATTTTGCTAATACAGATGATGAATGGCATGATGAAGTAGATGCACTTAGAAAAATGTGTGAGCAGAATGGCATCAAGTCCTTGGTTGAAAGGTCTCGCTCTGGAAGAGGTGCTCATGTATGGATATTCTTTAAAAGACCAATAGCTGCATCTTTAGCAAGGATTTTTGGCTTTCTTTTATTGGACAAGGGATCCGCTTCTATTAACATGAAATCTTTTCACTATTATGACCGAATGTATCCTTCTCAGGATGTTGCTAGTCGCATTGGTAATTTAATTGCTCTTCCATTGCAAGGCCAAGCTCTTAAAAAAGGAAACAGTGCTTTTGTGGATGAAAACTGGAATGCATATCCTGATCAATGGAAGGTTTTTCTGGAAAAAACAGAAAAGATATCGCCTGAAGGTATCGAAAAGTATATGACAAAATGGAAGGTAGAACTTGCCGAAGCCAGGGGGATGCTGGCCAATACAGTTACTGAAAACAGACCTAAGCCGTGGAAAAAGGAGGAAGGATTTACGAAAGCAGATGTTGTAGGAAAAGTGCATTTGGTTCTCAGCAATGGTGTATATGTTGATACGCTTAATTTATTGCCACGTTTACAAAATCAGATTCGTAGTATGGCAGCCTTTGATAATCCAGAGTTTT
>DATESP010000104.1:0-2291 GCA_035270645.1 Mobilitalea sp.
GTAAATATCTGATTGAAAATAGTTATATCCTTCGTAAATGAAAAGTCTGATGAGTATAAAATAAATATCATCAGAAACAGTCCAATACTACAACGACACATATTTCTCCTCAATTCTGCTCATGCTTTTTGTTCAGTGCGAAGGTTTTTCCCTTCACAATGATTTATTCTTAGCATAGCACCGGTTGACATAATTTACCAGTATTATCAAGTGTAAATAATCGACGTTATCTAATCTTTATCTATATCATTTGTCTTATTCTGAGAATTCATTTTTGCTATACTGGCTCTTTGGATGGAGGATGAACCAAAACGATTTCGGATCTGATCAATTGCTTTATCGAGTTTAGCTTTCTTCTCATCTGTCTCAAATCCGAATAGATTCATCTGTCTGGCAGTATCGTCGGCGACTACCTTAGTACTCTGTATCCCAAGATTCCTGATAGGAGTCTGATCCCATAATTCATCAAATAATGTGCAGGCACTATGATGGATGTCATCAGTATTTTGGGTTGGACTAAGTAAGGTCATCTGATGGGAGGAGTTGTGAAACAAATAATCCACTATACTAACTGATATTACATTTGCCATCACATTATCCTGCCTGAGCCTTGCTCCAACCGTCTCAGCTAAAGTAAGTAGTATCATCTTAGCTGTGGATTCATCCTCAACATCAAAGGATATCGTAGTTGAATTTCCATAGCCTTTATTCTTAACTTCCTCCTGGGATATCAGTGAAGCATCGATTCCATTTGCAAAGTCATGGATAAGCTCTCCATGCTTTTTTAAATGAGCCTTCAATACCTCCACATCCATCCTAGCAAGTTCTCCGATCGTATAAATTCCTAAGGTATTCAGCTTCTTTACTGTGGAGGCGCCAACAAAAAAGAGTTCTCCCACTGGCAGCACCCACATCTTCTCCTTGATTTCTCTGGGATATAAGGTATGAACCATGTCAGGTTTCTTAAAATCAGAGGCCATCTTTGCCAGAAGCTTATTCGTGGAAATGCCAATATTCACTGTGAATTTAAGCTCTTCCCTAATCTTTTCCTTAATCTTTGCGGCAGCCTCAAGAGGGGTGCCTAACAGAGCCTCCATACCTGTCATATCGCAGAAAGCCTCATCCACGGAGAATTTCTCTACACAGGGCGAATAATCACTAAGTATCTTCATAAATGCCTCAGAGTTCTGACGGTAAAGTTCGTGACTCGGTGGCACTAGGGTAAGACCAGGACACTTCTTTAATGCATCCACTATAGGTTCACCTGTCTTTACACCACACTGCTTCGCCAGTATGGATTTGGCCAGGATTATACCATGTCGTTTATTGCGATCTCCTGCCACTGCTGCTGCAATATTACGAAGATCCACCTCATCCCCATTCTCCAGGCGGTGAACTGCCTCCCAGCTTAAAAAGGCATTATTCACATCAATATGAAATATAAGCTTGTCCATCCGTTCACACACCTCCCTGCAAAACAATATCATTACATGCTTGCTATGATTTTATTAATATCACAAACAAAAACATGTTTATGCTATTATTACTCCGTTTGCCTCGCTTTTCCTAGAATCATTTATCACTGTTCAACTTTTCTATACTTTTGCTTACTACTATTGGGCTTATCAGGTATTGTCATTTCTATATATCCCAGTTCCAATGCATGCAACAAATAATTGTCTCTAAACGTCGGTCTATGCTTTAATCCTAACAACTCCATCATTTCCCTGGTTGAATATTCCTTATCATCCATAACACCTAGCAGCTTTTCAACTTGTTCGGTTACTTGTATGGTGACTTGCTCGGTATCTGCTATTTCACTTAATGCATCATAAAATGAAATACACAGCTTGTTATTAGCGGATGAACCTCGGCCATTTTTGTCCAATCTACTAGTTCTTTAATCAGATGTGCCACTTGATTTGCTGGAGGTGCCATATGAACCAGTTGCTTTCCTTCAAAGACTCCTATTCCAGCACACTTGTACATAATTATACAGTACAAGGATTTGTAATTCTACTACTTTCTTCAAATTTCATACCAAAAAAACTCCCTTCATGCTTCCGAAAACTAGAATAACCACGCCCACGCTTTCCTTCTTTCTTTCCACCGAAGAAGGCCTCATCCATCTCGATGTTGCCACCAAGCTAATACATGGAATCACGGGAACCCATTGCTTTTCTTACTTTGTGAAGCAATGCCCAGGCAGTTTTTAATGTCACCCCGATATATTTCGCGAGGGATAGTTCAGCAATACCATTTTTATTTTGTGCGATAAAGTACAGAGCAAG
>DATESP010000105.1:0-14245 GCA_035270645.1 Mobilitalea sp.
ATATATAAGCATAGAGATATAAGGTTTGAATTTACCAATGGAGATGTTACAAGTGATGATTTGATAGATAAAACCAATGTGTGTGAAATTCTGTATAAAAAAGTGAAGAGATATATGGATGACAATAAATTAAAGAAAACAGATATATGGAAGATTGTACAGATTTTTGATATGGATGGAGTATATATTCCTGACACAGCGGTTGTAAATGGCGAATCATCAAAGTTTGTGTATTCAACCAATGTCATTAACTTAAGGAAGATTTCCACCTTTTAGTGGCAATCTTCTTTTTTTATCCCTAACTCAAATTTTTTTGTTAAAATAATACTTGACAAAATACTCAAAACGTGCGGCTTTTTCTGATTATCATCAGAAAAAGCCTATTAATTAGGGAATTGTTTACTGTTCACCTAATTAAGGAGGTACGTTATGAAGTATTCTGAAGCAATTAAGGCAATACTGCTGGCCACAATCAGAGAAATAGCAGCGAATCCGGGCAAATATGCGGTCAATCCCGGAAAGGATTTTTCACGAAATAGAAAAATGGGATTTGAGCAAGTTCTACTCATGTTCCTGACCATGGAAGGTGACTGCATAAAGGAAGAACTATATCGTTACTTTGGCAGAACAACTGATGCACCATCAAAGGCTGCTTTTTACAAGCAGCGACAAAAACTTAGGGACGATGCCCTGCGAAATCTTCTTCTAGCCTTTAACAAAAAACTCAAAAAGAACCTCTATAATGAAAAGTATCAGTTTATAGCCTGCGATGGCTCTGCTCTTGATATTTTCAGAAACCCTGATGATCCGGATACCTTTTTCGAGCCTAATAGCAAATCAACAAAAGGATTCAATCAGATCCATGTAAATGCTTTTTATTCCATTCTGGACAGACGGTTTACTGACCTTGTTATCCAGCCTTCCAGAAAACGCAATGAATACAGTGCTTTCTGCCAGATGGTTGATGCTGCCGATAAAGCGGATCCACCCACTGTTTATTTCTGCGATATGGGTTATGCTGCATATAATAACTTTGCACATGTAATCGAAAATGGACAGTATTTCCTTATTCGATGCAATGATAAAAAAGCTGAAGGAATCTATGGTTATCCGCTGGATGATGTCAGGGAACTTGATTACCACGTTGACCGTATCCTCAGCAGATCACAGTCAAAGAAAAAGATGACCCGTCCCGAACAGGCTGACTGCTACAAACATGTGTGTCAGAGCGTTGCAATGGATTACCTTGACAGCAATAGGACTGAATATGATATCTCCCTGCGTGTCATCAGATTTGAGATAAAAGAAGGCTGTTTCGAAAACATAATAACAAACCTTCCTGACATCGAGTTTGATTTTGAAGATTTCAAGGATCTGTACCATCTCAGATGGTCAGAGGAAAACTCCTTCAGAGATATCAAGCATCCGCTGTGTCTCAAAGCCCTTCACTCGAAGAAATATGATTATATCGTACAGGAAGTATGGGCAAGAGCAATCCTGCATAACTTCAGTTCTGAAATCATAACAAATGTAGCTATAGAAAGACGCAATACAAAACATGAATATCAGGCAAATTTCTCTGAGGGCTTTAAAACCTGTAGGGAATTCCTAAGAATTCATGATGAAACCACTTTGCTTGACGTGGAAGGTCTGATAGCTCAAAATATTGAGCCTATCAGACCGGGTAGAACCTTCGCACGTCAACATAGGTTCAAACTACCAATAAGCTTTTGCTATCGCAACTAACAAAAGTACCTCTTTAATATAGTACATATTTAGACGAAAACAAACCTCTTTTTTTAAATAGGTTGAATTCGTCTAATTGTTATACTCTTTTTTAAGTAGGATAACAGTGATGTCATGCTGACTGCTTGTTTGCTGTAAGTAGCATTCAATTTTTTGCTATCTTTCATTAACTTCTCGCCTTTCTTACGTTAAGTTAATAGGTATCACGACGCCCGATTGATCGTTAAGTTCTTTTTAATCCTTAAGTTAATGACATTGCGAGTGAACAGTAACAAATTTATCATACCGGCTAGTCCAAAGGGTAAAAACAAGTAGACTAAAGATTTGAAATACAGTATAATTACACTCACACATAGGATTATTAAGGATGGAAAGCAGGTATATTATGGCGAAAAGGACAAAGCGTTTAACTTCACAGGGCGAGGCCAGCGAAGAGGTTCGAATTAACAAATTTCTAAGTGAGGCTGGAATTTGCTCAAGAAGAGAAGCAGATCGATATATCGAAGAAGGCAAGGTCCTGATTGATGGAGTGAAGGCAGTTATGGGCTCAAAGGTAGCGAAAGGAAGTCAAGTCACTTTCCAAGGAAAACCTGTAAAAAAGGAAGAGAAGCTCGTCCTCATTGCCTTCAATAAACCGGAGGGTATTGTCTGTACCTCAGATCCCGGAGAGCCTGATAATATCATTGACTTTATCCAATACGGCATGAGAATTTACCCGATCGGAAGGCTGGACAAGGATTCAGAGGGCCTTATTCTGCTAACTAATGATGGTAATATTGTAAATAAAATTCTACGAGCAGAGAATCACCATGAGAAGGAATATATCGTTACAATCAATAAAGATATTACTCCTGAATTTATTAAGAAGATGTCCCAGGGTGTTCCTGTTCTTGGAAAGGTCACAAATCCCTGTGAGGTTTCTCAGATAGACCGACATACCTTCAGCATTATTCTGACTCAGGGCTTAAACCGCCAAATTCGTCGCATGTGCGAGTTTCTCGGATGCCGTGTCGTGAATTTAGTAAGGATAAGGATTATGAACATTAATCTGGGAAGACTGAAGACGGGAGCATGGCGAAATGTAACTGAGAAGGAAATTGAGGAACTTAATAAATCGATTAATAAGAAAAGGTGATTATAGATATGGATATAAAGCAGGAGATAGAAAGACTGAGGGAGCAGATAGGCTATCATAACGACAGATATTATAATCAAGATGATCCTGAGATTTCAGATTATGAGTATGATCAGCTATCCTTGCAGCTAAGAAAATTAGAAGAGGAGCATCCGGAGCTGGCCGTCTCAGATTCACCGACCAAGAAAATTGGTGGGACTGCAAAAAGGGAAGCGGGAGTGTTAGTAAAGCACAATATACCGATGCTCAGTCTGCAGGACGTATTTACCAAGGAAGAGGTCATAAGCTTTGTTGAAAAAATAAAAAAAGAGCGGAAAGATACTGTGTTTACAGTTGAGAGAAAGATAGATGGTTTATCTGTAGCACTACGCTATACTGATGGCAACCTGACCATGGGTGTTACCCGAGGGGATGGAATTAATTATGGCGAGGATGTAACTGATAACATAAGAGTTATAAAAGACGTGGTAACATCCTTAAAAGACCCAGTACCATATATTGAGATTAGGGGAGAGGTCTACATGAAGAGCGCTGATTTTATGGCAGTAAATGAAAGACTTGAGACAGCAGGCAAGAAGCTTTTTGCTAATCCGCGTAACTGTGCAGCTGGTACCTTAAGGCAGCTTGATTCTAAGGTTGTGAAAGAACGAAAGCTATCTCTCTTTGTATTCAACGTGCAAGAGGCAAGGGGGATTAAATTTTCGAAGCATTCTGAGAGCCTTAATTGGTTATATGGACAAGGAATTAAGGTAATAGAGGGCTTCCGCCTGTGTCATACAGCTGAGGAGGTCTGGGATGCAATCACTGAGATTGGCGATAACAGAGGTGATCTAGCCCATGATATTGACGGTGCGGTGGTTAAGGTGGATGACTTGGCTGACCGTGAGTTTTTCGGTGCTACCTCGAAGGTACCCAAGTGGGCTATAGCATACAAGTATCCCCCGGAGGAGAAAGAGTCTACTGTTAAGGATATAAGACTGTCGGTAGGAAGAACTGGAAGAATCACGCCTACGGCAATCTTTGAACCAATCCGTCTTTGCGGTACAAATGTGGAGAAAGCAACTCTACACAACCAGGATCGTATAGATGAACTGGATGTCAGAATCGGAGACACCATAGTAGTTCGAAAAGCCGGGGAGATCATTCCGGAGGTCCTCCAGGTGGTGAAGGAGAAGAGACCGGAAGGAACGGTAGTATATAAACTTCCTGATGCATGCCCCTCTTGTGGAGCTCCGACAGTAAGAGATGAGAATACAGCAGATACACGATGTATTAACCTAAATTGTCCTGCCCAGCTGGTTCAGCATATACTAAACTTCGTAGGAAGAAATGCAATGGACATAAAGGGATTTGGCGAAGCATATGTTGAGGTATTGGTTAAAGAAGGTTATATTAAGGATATCGCGGATATATATTATCTTGATCAGTATAGAGAAGAGTTGATAGAAAAAGGGCTAATCGGGAAGGAGAAGAATACCGATAAGCTCTTAAAAACAATTGAGGAAAGTAAGAAGAATGATATAGACCGCTTAATTACTGGACTAGGTATCCGTAATATCGGAAAGCAGTCGGGCTCTGAGTTAAAGACTCATTTTAAGAACGTGAATGATCTTAGAAATGTATCCTATGAAGATCTGATTGCCATCAATGATGTTGGCGATATTACAGCAAAGTCTATAATAAATTTTTTCACTAACCTGGACAATCTGGACATACTAAAGAGGCTGCAGGAGGCAGGCGTCAATTTTGATTCGCTAATGGCAGACAGTGAGGGTGATGATATACTCTCCGGATTAACCTTCGTACTAACAGGTACCTTGACAACAATGGGAAGATCCGAGATGGAGGGGTTGATAAAGCAGCATGGAGGTAAAGTGTCTGGTAGCGTGTCAAAGAACACGAATTATGTAATAGCGGGAGATAATGCCGGAAGTAAACTGACCAAAGCGAACGATCTGGGAATCAAGGTAATTGATGAGAATGAGGCATTGGCATTGTTGAGCTGATACTGAATAGTCTAGCATATCAATTTCAAGCTTGCTTAAGTAAGCTTGGGTTACTGTTCACTCGTTAGTCAGCACGAGGTGTTTTACGCAAGTAAAACCCGAGAACTTCATGCGCCAAAGTGCTCTTTTTGCACTTTGTGTGCATAATTGTTGCTGTGAACGAGGTACGAGTGAACAGTAACAAGCTTGGCGCGATAGTGTATGGGGTATTTTAAAACTGTTGATTTATTAGGTTTTACATGATATGATAATTTCCAATATAAAAAAGAAGATGGTGATGATAAATGCCGATTAGGGTACAGAGCGAATTACCTGCTAAGAAAATCTTAGAGGATGAGAATATATTTATTATGGATTTGGCTAGAGCTATGCAACAGGATATCCGACCGCTGAAGATAGCTATACTGAATCTGATGCCTATCAAGGAGGATACTGAAGTTCAGCTACTTCGGAGTCTTTCCAATACACCTTTACAAGTAGATGTTACCTTCTTAACCACCGGGACCTACACAGGTACCCATACTCCAACCAGTCACCTTGCGCAATTTTACCAGACCTTTGCTGAGGTAAAAGACCTTAGATTTGATGGATTGATTATAACAGGTGCCCCTGTGGAACTGATGGAGTTTGAAGAGGTTACTTATTGGGACGAGCTGGCAGAGATAATGGAATGGTCCAAATCCAACGTAACCTCAACGTTACATATCTGTTGGGGAGCGCAGGCTGGTCTTTACCATCATTATGGTATACCGAAAAGAAATTTGGATAAGAAAATGTTCGGGATTTTTGAACACAGGGTACTAAACCGAAGGGTACCTTTTGTTCGTGGCTTTGATGATATCTTTTATGCACCTCATTCCAGATACACCACGGTATCTAGGGATGATATTATAAATAATGAGGAATTAACCATCCTTGCAGAGTCGGAGGAAGCTGGAGTATTCATAGTGATTGCCAATGAGGGAAAACAGATCTTCGTCATGGGCCATCCTGAGTATGATCGGATTTCCCTGGATAAGGAATATAAAAGAGATGTTACGAAGGGTATGGATACAGACCTACCAAAGAACTATTATCCGCTTGATCGCCCGGAGGAACGTCCAGAACTCATCTGGCGTGCTCATGCCAATATAATGTATACGAACTGGTTGAATTATTATGTCTACCAAGTCACACCTTACGATTTATAAGGTGGGAGTTGGTAGTAATCAGAGAGACGCTATTTTACGCGATTTGCGGCGATATGGAAGTGGTTTTATTATTGCAAAGTATCATATGTTTGGTGCCAAGATGGAGCACGTATTTTTGGTATCATTTGAGCTTTGAATAAAGATTGGTGTCAGATCTTCTGACTGTAATGTGTAAAAATTAAATGAATTGTAACGATAAAACTGATCACAGAAGATAATCTGTGAGATAGGAATCGGAGCATGGAATATATAGGAGAGCAGTGTGCAAGGAAGTAGTCTGTGAAGAGTGACTTTTGCATGCTGTTTTTGTTTTCTTAATTTTCTGGTAGATCATGATTCTAAAGTCCTCATGGATGATGCAACAATTTAATTGAAATTACAGTACCTGGATTTTCTTGCTACAGTACAGAAATTTTTTTGCTACAAAATAGCTGTAGAGATATGTCGTAAACTGATTGATATAAAAACCCCAATATGATATTATAGGCCTACATAATTAATAAAGAGATTTTACCAATCAATTTCAGTTTTGCTGTTCGCGAGTGCAGATTGAAGGGAGAGCCCTTTCAAAAAGCAAAAGGTAAGGTACATGTTTTACTGCATAGATTTTAATGCAGCTTAGCGACATTATGGGGGTTATTATGAAGTTAGTGGATTATTTACAGGACAGGCCAGCGAGCTTTTTAGTTATTTTGATAGTACTTATATGTATTTGTATTATTGGTATGATTGCTTTTATCATATTAAAGCTAAACAGTGAGAAGAAGGTCGCAAAGGCTGCTGTAGAGTTAAACAGGATAACGAATAGTATTCGTGCTGGATTGGTACATTTCGTACTTGAGGATCAATGCAGAATTGTATATGCGAGTAAGGGTTTTTATGATATGCTGGGTTACGATAAACAGGAAGTCACGGGTGGAAACGAGCTTAATTTACTGGATTATATTCATCCAAGAGATATAGGAAATTTTCTGGAAACCATGAAGCAATTAGATGAGAAGGCATATAGGTTTGATTTAAGGTTAATTACTAAATCAGGCCAGACTGTTCACTCGTTAATAAATGGTAACAGTATAAAGAGCAGGGACGGAAAGCATACCATTTCAGCGGTATTCATAGATATATCTGAGCAGAAGCAGATGCAGGAGACGATTCTTTTAGAGGGAGAGCGTTATCGCATAGCTTCAGAGCTTTCTAATGACATATTGTTTGAATATCACATTATAACCGATGAAATGGTTTATACAGATAAGTATAAGGATTTATTTGGACGAAATCCAGTGACACCGCACTATTATAAAACATGTGAGATGCGTAGGGAGTTGATTCATCCAGATGACTGGGGGATTTATCTTGAGGTTTGCGGAGAACTCACTACCGGCAAGGGTATGATTGAAGCCGAATTTAGGGTAAAAGATCGTATGGGTGAATTTGTTTGGTGTCAGGTCATGGGAAAAACCATATATGATGATGACAGGCAGCCTCTTCGTGTCATAGGTAAGGTAGTTGATATTGATAGTCAAAAAAGAGAGCTAGAAGCCTTGGAGTATAAAGCCACCAGAGATCCGCTAACAGGAGTCTATAATAAGGAAATTTCGATAAAGAAAATTGACAAATATATTAATGGTAACAGAAAGGGCAAACATATTCTAATGTTTGTAGATTTTGATGATTTTAAGAAAGTAAATGATAACTATGGACATTTAGTTGGTGATAAAGTACTTATTTATGTGATTGCCCGTATAAAGAGTGTATTTTCAGAGGGAGAGATTATCGGACGTATCGGTGGAGATGAATTCATTGTCTTTGCTGGCGACATTGGAGATATGGAGGTTGTCTTAAGTAAAGCCAAGGAACTAAGTAAAGCTCTTAACACCACCTATATTGACAATGGAAATTCTATACCCATCTCTGGTAGTATAGGAATCGCCTCCTATCCCGAAGATGGAATGCATTATGAACAGCTAATACAATGTGCTGACAAGGCGTTATATAATGTTAAGAGAAGTGGTAAGAATAGTTATATGCTTTATACCCCTTCTATCTGAAATCTTTTCTAGATACCGAGTGTGTAATTATAAGAAGACTAATATTGATAACGCAGAATAATAAGCAGAAGGATAGTATTATCAATGCTGATGAATTCTGCGTTATTTTTTGTATGTAATCAAATATTCTTTTTAGGAGAAATCCTGACAGCGCTACCACCATTCCAGGCTTTAGGAGACTATTTACAGCATCAAAGGGGAAATGTACATAACGAATTACCGAGACGCTGTCCAGGAAGGTAATGATTAGCTGTCCAACTAGAAGAGCAGCCAAATATCCTGTAATTCCATACATTGGTATCAAGATTGCAATCAGCAGTATCTTACATAGGGAACCGATTATTGAATTAATAAATGTTATATGAACTTTTCCAAGACCATTTATAATGCTGCCAAGGGTAGTGGTCAGATAGATGAAGGGACATAGCCAGGCTAGCACGAGTAGATATGAGCCAGCGGCCGTGTTGTTGAAAACTGCTTTTCCAAGTTCCATACCAAAGATTATGAACAACCCGGTACTTAATATTCCGATAATCAAACTGTATTTGATTGAAACAGCGGTAGTCTTTCCTATTAGCTTATCATTATTTAGAGCCTGTGCTTCTGATATAGTGGGAAGTAGAAGTACAGCCAAGGCGTTGATGACTGCGGTTGGAAACAGGATAAATGGTATGGACATACCATTTAATATTCCATAAGAACTGAGAGCCTCCGCAATGCTGAGACCAAACCTTCTTAGCATCGTAGGAATCATGATTGCTTCTATGCTATGAAGGATATTAATTAGCAACCGATTGGCTGATAATGGAACACTCATGTGAAGCAAATTTTTTATGATAAGTCTACCGCCATATTTTTTACTATTGGTATCCACACCCATAGCGAGTAGAGTAGTAGGAGACTTCGTTACAAAGATAGATATGAAGTTGTACAAGCTGGAGATGATCTCACCGACTACTATACCGAGTACTGCCATCTCGCAGGTAACCTGCAAATTTCCTTTGCCGGCATATAATGCCAATAGATAAACAAATAGCACGCGTGTAATTTGTTCCAGTAGCTGTGTGGAGGCTGGAACTCCAGCTTTCTTTAGACCATAATAATATCCATTGATGCAGGAGGTGACTCCACAGAAAGGAAATACGATGGCGAGGACTCTAAGTGAGGGAGCAGTTCGTGGCTCCAATAAGAAACGCATTGCAAGCACATCAGAGAATTTATAGACAAGAACTGACAGCAGGAATGCCAAGGAGACAGATAGCACGAGAGCTATTCTTAAAATTTTGTATGTATTTCTAGGATTTTTTCGCCCCATCTCGGCAGCTACCAGTCGAGAAAGCGCGGTCTGTATACCAGTAGCATAGATTGTAAAGCAGATACCATATACCGGAAAGACTAATTGATAGATTCCTAAAAGCTCTGCTCCCATGGTATTTGACAGAAATATTTTATAAAAGAAACCAATAAACCTAGTTATAAACCCAGCTAGAGTAAGTATAATTGTCCCTTTTAGAATATTACTTCGATTAATCCTCACAGTGCTTCCCGAAACTAAGGCTTTTTTCTTCATCAAATTTCTCCAGCGCATAAATCTCCTTATAAATATATTTCCCGTCTAGACAACTTATGTTAACGAGTTATGCTGTTATGAGTTTGTTGTGTAATATAATGTAATAAAGTACGAAATGAATAATATAGTCTTGTGCTTGTGCTTAATTAAGGCTGGAAAAATTCACTATTTATTTTTTATTATTTTAGTAATTAATAATAGAAATTGTATTGACAACGGAATAACACAGTGCTATATTAATAACCAAGTGATTTAATAGGAATTGAATTAGTGGGAATTAAAATTTAAGAAACTATTCGATTCGAAATTACATAAAATAATGAGAGGGTGACAGTGATGAAGCTTTCTACTAAGGGTAGATATGGTTTACGAGCGGTTCTTGATCTTGCTATTCAGGTGGAGGGCGAGACAGTAGCATTAAGCCAGATAGCAGAAAGACAAGGAATTTCATTGAGCTATTTAGAACAGCTTATTGCCAAGCTAAAGAAAGCCGGGATAGTCAACGGAATACGTGGTGCTCAGGGTGGCTATATACTGGCAAAACCAACTGGAGATATCTCTGTTGGCGAGATACTTCGAGCCTTGGAAGGTGATTTAAATCCAGTTGACTGCTCAGAAGTAAATAATGGGGACAGTCCTTGTAGCAACGCGGATTCATGTGTAACAAAATATGTTTGGAAGCGTATTAGTGATAGTATAAATGATGTTGTGGATGGAATTATGCTTTCTGAATTGGTAGCAGAGAGTAAAAAGGTTCAAGCTGGGCAAGGCAATAATGACATGAGCAGGGCAAAACTAACTTGTGGAAAATAATACTATAATATTAGGAGATGACAATATGGATAAGAAGATATACCTTGATAATGCAGCAACTACTAGGACCAAGCCGGAGGTTGTAGAGGCGATGCTGCCATATTTTAGTGAAATGTATGGTAATCCATCCAGTGTATATGAATTTGCCTCACAGAATAAAAAAGCAGTTGATGATGCAAGAGGCACTATCGCAAAAGCGCTTGGAGCTGATATTTCAGAAGTATATTTTACAGCTGGCGGTAGCGAGGCTGATAACTGGGCCTTGATAGCAACAGCAGAGGCCTATGAGGGTAAAGGAAACCATATAATTACGTCTAAAATTGAGCACCATGCGATACTGCATACCTGTGAGTATCTTGAGAAACGAGGCTTTGAGATAACTTATGTGGACGTCGATGAGTTCGGTATATTAAAATTGGACCAGCTAGAGAAGGCTATACGCCCGACGACCATTTTAATATCAGTAATGTTTGCTAATAATGAGATCGGTACAATTCAGCCGATTGAGAAAATAGCAGCAATTGCAAAGGAACATAATATCTTATTCCACACCGATGCTGTACAGGCATTCGCACAGTTAGATATCAATGTGAAGGAGCTGGGTATAGATATGCTGAGTTCCAGCGCTCATAAATTGAATGGTCCCAAAGGTATTGGATTTCTATATATTAAGAAGGGTGTTAAAATAAGATCTCTGCTTCATGGTGGAGCGCAAGAACGCCAAAGAAGAGCTGGTACAGAGAATGTTCCCGGAATCGTTGGATATGGTAAAGCAGTAGAGCTTGCGATGGCTACATTAAAGGAAAGAGCAGAGAAGGAGACTTCCCTTAGAGATTATCTGATTAAGCGTGTTCTCTCTGAGGTGCCCTATGTCAGATTAAATGGTGATCGGACTAGAAGACTTCCCAATAATGCAAATTTTAGCTTTCAGTTTATTGAAGGGGAATCATTGCTGATTATGCTGGATATGAATAACATTTGTGCTTCCAGCGGATCGGCCTGTACATCAGGCTCTCTGGATCCATCACATGTGTTACTGTCAATCGGATTGCCTCATGAGATCGCTCATGGATCACTGAGATTGACGCTCAGTGAGGACAATACCAAAGAAGAGATGGACTATACAGTGGATCGAATTAAAGAAATTGTAGATAAACTTAGGAAAATGTCTCCTCTATATGAAGATTTTATGCGTAAGAGGTAGATGTAGAAATCCGGTTTAATGTTATGCAGTGTAATTTGGTTATGATTTATATATAGGATGACTAAGATAAAATGAAAACGGAGGAAACATTATGTATACAGAAAAGGTTATGGATCATTTTACTAACCCTAGGAATATGGGTGAAATAGAGAACGCTAGTGGAGTTGGTACAGTAGGGAATGCTAAGTGTGGAGATATCATGAGAATGTATCTTGATATAGATGATAATGGTATCATTCAAGACGTAAAATTTAAGACCTTTGGTTGTGGGGCTGCTATTGCAACAAGCAGCATGGCAACAGATCTTGTGAAGGGAAAGTCTGTAGAAGAGGCATTGATGGTCACAAACAAAGCTGTAATGGAGGCATTGGACGGTCTACCACCAGTTAAGATACATTGCTCCCTACTTGCTGAGGAAGCGATTCATGCGGCATTGTGGGATTATGCAGAAAAGCATGGTATCAAGATTGACGGTCTTAACAAACCTAAATCCGATATTAATGAGGAAGAAGAAGTCGCTATTGAGTACTAAACAGCAATTGATAGTTTGGACTTACACTTGGCATAAATTATTCAAAGAGCAGGAGCGGAGTATAGCATGGAAAAAGTAGTAGTTGGGATGTCAGGAGGTGTTGATTCTTCCGTAGCTGCATACCTTTTAAAACAACAAGGATATGACGTCATAGGTGTTACTATGCAGATATGGCAGGAGGAGGACGCATGTACTCTTGAGGAAAATGGAGGCTGCTGCGGTCTCAGTGCAGTTGAAGATGCCAGAAGAGTAGCGTCTGTGCTTGATATTCCATACTATGTAATGAATTTTAAACGAGAATTCAAAGAAAATGTTATAGATTATTTTGTAGCCGAATACCTTCAGGCAAGAACTCCAAACCCGTGTATAGCTTGTAATCGATATGTAAAATGGGAGTCTTTGCTGAAAAGGTCATTGGATATCGGTGCATCATATGTCGCAACAGGCCATTATGCAAGTATTACTAGGCTAGAGAATGGCAGGTATGTCATTAAAAATTCAGTAACCCAGGCAAAAGATCAGACCTATGCATTATATAACCTAACCCAGTTTCAATTGCAGCACACCCTGATGCCTGTCGGGGCATACTCAAAGGATCAGATTAGGGTTATTGCAAATGAGGTTAAGCTACCAGTGGCTAACAAACCGGATAGCCAGGAGATTTGTTTCGTTTCAAATAATGACTATTCTAGTTTTATTTCTGACTATCTAAAGGAAAAGGAGAACATACAACTCCTGCAACAGAAGAGGATTGCATTAAATGATGGAATAGAAGTAGCCTATGGGTTGACTCCAGGTAATTTCATCAGTCCCTCCGGAGTAATCTTAGGTAGGCACAAAGGGATGGCCAATTATACAATTGGCCAAAGAAAGGGCTTGATAGCGATGGGACAACCCGTATTTGTCCTGGAATTAAGGCCCGAAACAAATGAAGTAGTCCTTGGGAATTCCGAGGAGGTATTTTCGGACAGCCTTTATGCTAACCAATTGAACTTCATGGCAATCGAAGACCTGGAGGGCGAGATGGTTGTCACTGCAAAGATTCGCTACAGCCATAAGGGTGCCCGTGCTACGATTAAAAAAACTGCGGCGGATGAAGTGTTCTGCCAATTTGATGAGCCACAGCGTGCCATTACACCAGGACAGGCCGTCGTATTTTACCATGATGATTATGTTGTGGGTGGTGGTACCATTATAAAAAGCAAATAGAGATATTATAGCTTGTTCATCACAGGTTTTCCTTGAACAAAAGTAGCATAGTAGCGGAAACCCAGATTAAGCAGGAAATCAGATATGCGGTCAAAGTCATAGCATAGGTGCTCTGGGGTATGAGCATCTGAGCCAATCGTGATCAGCTCACCACCTAGCTCCCGATAACGCTTCAGAAGCTCTTCTTTAGGATGGGGATGACCAAGACCATATTTAAATCCTGCAGTATTAACTTCAATTCCTTTGTCGAAGGATAGAATCGTCTTCAGCACCTCATCCAAAATATCTGCATATTGCGGATAGGAGTAGGAAGTGTATGTAACCTGATTTGCCGAAGGAGAAATCACCTCTTTATTTGCTGTTACAGGAAGAGTGGAGTGAATTTGCATACTTTTCTTCAGGGCTTTCATCCTTGGTGTATAGCGAACAATATAGTCAATATGACCGTATACATGAAACCCCTGGAACACTTTACAATTTTCTATTATGGATTGGAAATAACGGTAAATTCCTTCTTCCTCAGTCTTTCCAACCCAGTATTCTGGAAAATATGGATCATAGTGATCCACGACATGAGAGGAGCCTATGACAAAATCCAAGGGATAACTCTCAATTAAGGAAGTCAGCCGGCTCACAAGGTGGGGCTGCAATCCCAGTTCCACTCCAGTCAATATCTCAAGCCTTCCAAGGTATTTTTCTTTTAACTCTGATAACTTCAATTGGTACGAATCCATATTAAGTTCGAAATTATGCTCATCTACAGCTGGGTAATCATAATCCATATGATCAGTA
>DATESP010000106.1:0-3343 GCA_035270645.1 Mobilitalea sp.
CGCTTACCTTCAAGAGTTTCCGTTTCCTGTCTGGATAAAGCATAGACTAGCTCTCTATAATCTAGGAGATATTCCTTTTCTCCCTCCATAAGATCAAGCCGACTTTTCTCCCAGCTGTTTCCTGTATAAATATCACTGACAGAGCCAATCAAATATACAGGTGCATTACCACTAAATCCGCCGACAATCAGTGCAACTTTATCACTTTGCGTCAGTTCATTATTACCTAAATTACCATTATCATCTGAATACCCGGTCATGGCTAAGGAGAATTCACCCTTACTTTTACCAGTAAAAAAATCCCACTCTGTAAGAATATAGTTTATTTTGTCTTTAACATTGTAGTAGATGCTTTTAACACCCTTCCACTGGATAGGCTCAGCTTTAGAGGGCATGCTTACCGCCATCACAGCTAATAAGAGGCAGACCGGTGCCAGATATAGTATGCCGGCCTTCTTCTCCTCTTTCCCCAGCCTCCTGTTATAAAGCTTGCCGGATTCCTCAACCAGTATGGATAGTATGTAAAAGGTGTAGATCCCAACCACTAACTTACTAAGTTCAATGCTGATAACACTAAAGTATATCTGTACTCCAAAAAGCAATATGGCCAGGATTACCTTAATCGCATGATTTTTCATAAATAGGTAAAACAGAATAGTCGCTGCCAAAGCTATTCCCAATACTAAAAAATGTGCAGGGGCGGCAGCATATAGTTCTTCTGTATAATCATATTTCCAGCACCACTCAATAATAGAATTAATCAAATTTATCGGATTTACTCTCCAAATAAACAAAAATATACCAGCAATCGGAAAAAGGCTAAGGAGTATTACATAACTAACTGTATTCCTTCTATTACAATCAAATAAGTAAATCAAGGCAGCGGGAACAAACGAAAAAAGCGCGCAGACTAACACCTGAACCTTGAGTACGTAATATTCGTTAATTGCTAATACGAATGCCCAGGTTAAAGCCGTGCTCAATATCGTATGGTAAATCTGATATGTCTTATCCCTGTTTTTAAACATGAATTAAGCCTCCCCAGCCTGTAATTATTACCGATGTTCTAAGTTGCTTTTCCTAAACCAGTCATTTTGGTGCTAAAACGCTCGAATCTACTTCGTGATCCCGAGGTTCTGAGTAATTACTATCAGATAACCTCTGCTGTAAGAATATCTTCAATTTCATCTCCGGACATAACCTGACAAACATCCACTCCCGCGGTACGTAGATTACTCACCAGCTCCTTAGTCGAATCAGACACATCGTCACTGACAAATAGTAAATAGAGGTGATTTCCTCCGGATATAACTTGGAGTGCTACAAGATAGAAATCCTTAGTAAGCAGGTGCGTGGCAGCTACGAAGAACAGACCTTCCTCACCCCGTAGCATCCTCTCCTTGATCAACTCGCTAATCGGAATCTTTGAGTCAAAACGTATAGATACACACGCCTTATAAAATGCGTTAAACTCAACCTTGGAAGTAATAGTTACCTGTTTTCTCCCACCCATGTCATAAATAATATGGGAGGCTGTGCCTCTTATAGAATAATAGTTTGCAATAGCCAGTATACTTTCAATAATCTTATCCTCTATGATGGTAAGCTGGAGATCCTCCATCTTTACCTTCATTAGATCCATAAAAAGAACTATTTCAGCCTTTGGTTTATGATGATATTTTCTGCTCAATAATTCGTTCATCCTCGCAGAAGCCTTCCAATGAATTCTCTTCTTATTATCTCCTGGGTTATACTTACGTATCTCAGTATCCAGGTCTTCCTCCGTTGAATTACTATGAAAGACCGGATTCTTTACATCCACCAGAGGCGGTGCTATTCCAAGCTGTTCCAGTGGTACGACCCTTGGTAGAACCGTTGCTTTTAATTTAGATGTCAAGGGATATGTAATGGAGAACAAGTACAAAAAGTCTGTTACTTCAATGGAATTAACCCCTACAAAATACTCTCCACGATAATTACATTTAATCCTTGTCTCCAGCTTTTCCTTTTCATTAGGAAGTAGGCTATACTCTGTACTTTGTGTAGTGGCTTCGATTGTGGATTTATCTACCAGAAAGTTTACCTTAACATTACGGAAGGTTATATAGTCTTCATTGGCTATTACAAACGAGTATACTGTCCAGTCTCCCTTTACCACTATGAAGCTACCCATTGATTGATAGATTTTAAATCGAAAATAAACATATAATGTATACAGAAAAGAAACGATCGGAAGCAATACACAAAGATAAAAAAGCGCATACGAAATATTACCTCCGAAATATGAGGCGAAGACACCACTGCCTATAATAGCAATTGCACAAATAAGATGATTTATCTTCATAATTACCCTTCATTAACTTTTATAGTGCTTCATTATCATTATTTAAGTACCGGAACCTGTATCTTTGCAATAAGGGCCTTAAGTACTTTTTCCACCTTGGTTTGGGACAGTTTCGCCTCAGGTGACAAAATTATACGATGTGCAATAACCGGAATTATTAATTTTAATATATCATCAGGTATACAATAATCTCTTCCCTCAAGATATGCCTGTGCCTGTGATGCACGGAGTAGGGCGAGCGTAGCTCTCGGGCTGGCTCCCAGAAAGATGTTACTGTCTTTTCTGGTTTCCTGGATTATTTTCGTTGTATACGTAACAAGATCTTGGTTAATCTTTACTTCTTCAACTTCCTTCTGCATCTTCAGGATGGTCTCTCCATCCACAACCGGATCCAGCTTCTTCGACAACTTATTACTTAGGAAACGATCCGCCATCAACTTTTCGTCCCCTGCCTGTGGATATCCGATGGATATCTTCATCATGAAGCGATCAAGCTGTGCTTCCGGGAGATTATAGGTTCCCAGATAATCAATCGGGTTCTGTGTTGCGATAACCATAAAAGGTCTAGCCAACAAGTATGTAACTCCATCCACAGTAACCTGTTTTTCCTCCATGGCCTCTAACAGACTGGCCTGGGTCTTCGGTGAGGTTCGGTTAATCTCATCTGCCAGGATAATATTATTCATAATAGCACCCTTGGAATATTCGAATTTGGCGGTCTGCATATTATAAATCGATAATCCCGTGATATCGCTTGGCAAAGTATCCGGTGTAAACTGGATTCTAGTAAAGCCACAGTTAATTGTTTGGGCTAGAATCTTGGCGAGGGTGGTCTTACCTACTCCCGGTACGTCCTCTAACAGTAAATGTCCACCACTTAGTAGGGCAATCAAGGAATACTCAATCGCTTCCCTTTTCCCAACAATAATCTGCTCCATATTATGTATCATTTCAGCTACTCTTCTTTGATTTTCCAATCGTTTTCACCTTCTCTTTCCA
>DATESP010000107.1:0-3226 GCA_035270645.1 Mobilitalea sp.
ATTGATTGCTGTACCTAATCTAGATAGCTTTGTTATATTTATTCTGATGCTAGTATGCGGAGCATTTCTATCATTATCATTTGCACTCTATATTAGGGAGTATGTTCGAATGTATAACGAGGTTAAAAATTTAGAGGTAGAGGCATAATAACTGTGAAGGTACCAAACAGTCTCGAATTTATTATGAGGTATATAAAATGGCCATTATTGATGGTCGTTTTTCTTACAACAAAACTATTAGGAATCAAACCTAGAAATACTGGATTCCAAAAATCTGTACGAATGCTTTTGAATATGTTAAAATATAACAAGCATATTGTTTTTATCTGAAGTAGGAGGAAGATTATGAGTTATCGAGTACAGATAGATGTATATGGAGACAAGGATAAGAATAAGGAGCAGACAGAGAATGAGGAAAAGAAAAATGATAAGTGGTTTAAAAGAATAGTATTGCTTTTCCTTGCTATCTGTTTTCTGATTTATACAAAAGAAATGTTTACCAAGATTCTTATTGATGGCCACAGGGGTGTTAAGATATCAAATAGCGGAGACAGTATGTTATATAGCTTCGATATGGGAACAGCTGACCCAGACACTCTGCTAGTGGAGGGCGAAAAGAATCAAGATAAAAATGCTAAATTAACGTATACCTATTCCTCCGGTAAAATCTTTCACTATATCGCTAGCTTTAGTAATGCCACTGATTGGAAGAACAGTCTTATTAGTATACAGGATCAAGATGGCAGGGTTTTGTACGCGAAACAAAATGGAAAAGAGGCGGATTCAGATGCTTCTGAAGTATATGGGGATAGTAAAGATATTGCTCTGAGTTATGATACACTTATTTCATTAACCTTAAGAGAAGGCATCCAATGGAGAGGCAATATGGTCCTATATACCATTGTATGCTTGTTGATGATTGGGGAATTATTAAGCTATAAATTATGGGAATGGGTTTTCTTAAAGCACCAGATCAAATGGGCGGTGGACAGGGGTACGATTCAATCTCAGCTTTATAAACAGTTGTTGCGAATAGGACGGTTTGTGGTATTTATATTGATCCTATACTTAAGCATTATATCCTACAGAGTATAAAAGAAGGGTGTTGTCGCAAACATTTTAGTCACTGCGTTCTAGTGAACTATCATGATTTGCAACAACACCTTTTCAATACATGATTCATAAAATGCCTGCGAAGCTGACATTTTTGAATACATGATTCATAAAATACCTGCGAAGCTGATATTTTTGAATATAAGGGTATAGTATCAGGTTCACAATTTCTATTTAAACTATTTCGAGTAAAGTCCGAACCAAATAAATACGTAAACACAGAGACACAATTGAATTATGAATCCAGATTTCCTGTGGATTCTCTTTGTATGAATTTGGCACGGAGAAGTAATTTGCTGATTGCTACCTTGTGTACTAGACCATCGAGTAATAGGAAAGCACTCTTTCCGATATCAATACGATCTTGACGTACTGTGGTCAGAGGGGGAGTAAGCTGCGCTGCTATTGGCAGATCGTCAAACCCTATGACACTGATATCTTCAGGGACCTTTAATCCTTGGCGGTTCAGTTCCTTAATTACTCCGGTAGCTATTAAGTCACTGGCACACATAATAGCAGTTGCACCCTTTTTAAGAAAGCCCGGAACATGATCCTTAGCACAGTCAGGAACATAATAACCGTATTCAATAAGATTTTCATCGGGATTTAAGCCATACTTTGCCATGCTACTTAAAAAGGCCTGCTGTCTTTGTTCAGACACCATGGAATTCTTGGATCCATTTAAAAAAGCGATTTTTTTATGGCCTAACTTCTTAAGGTGGTGTACGGCCAAATCAATTCCTTCGCGACTGTCGGTTCCAACATAACCAACATGGGTGTTATGCTCAATATAATTATCTAATAATACAGTGGGAACATTGGTACGCCCGAGCTGTTTTACCCAATCATCATGAAGAGTAAAGCCAAGCAGGAAAGCACCGCTGTAGCCATTCTTTAGCATATATGTATCGAATTTTTCTGCTGTCTGCATATTCAGATTGGTTGGAACTACGGTTACATCCCAATGCCTTCTGACTGCAGAAAGCTTAAAACCCATGATTATCTCATACCCGAACTGATCAATATTCTCATAATCCATATTTTCAATTAGTATACAGACCTTTCTAGTTCCGGTAGTCTTCATCTTCTTGGAGGCATAACCCATCTCTACCGCAGTATCGAGGACGAGCTGGCGCATATCATCACTGATATCACTGGCACTATTTAATCCCTTTGATACTGTACTCACTGCTATTCCAAGCTTATTAGCAATATCTTTGATCGTAGCCATGTTAATCCTCCTTTGCTATTGCATTCAGTATAACCCAAGAAACAGCTGTTTTCAAGATACCTATGATAATTTCCCCAATTCTACATACTAAAATCATATTTGTTAATTTAGTTATAGAAGCTCTTAGCATTGAATGCTACAAAATAGCAGATGGTTTGTAAAAATTACATTTGAAGTATTACTAAGTTTATGAAATTTTCGTAAGTTACGTTAAAATATTGCATATATAGTGTTCATATATTCATTTTTTTTGAATAAGTAATTTGAAATTTATTGATTTAAAATCTGATGATATAATAATAAACAAGAATCAACAGATTTATTTTGAATTAAATAGATAAATTGACGGGAAAAACAAAATAACATATTGACATATTATTCATATACTGATACTATATGATTATAGTTTCGAAAATTTCCGAAAAAGATTAATAATCAGTAAGCGACTAGGAGACTGATACTATGATAAATCAAATAAAGCAACAACTGGACAGAGGAGCAGGAGTGCTGATGCCAATCAGTGCTTTACCATCACCATTTGGAATTGGAACACTAGGTAAGGAAAGCTTCCGTTATGCTGACTTTTTGGAGCGAATCGGTTGCAGGTACTGGCAGGTACTGCCGGTTGGACCAACAAGCTTTGGAGATAGTCCTTATCAATCCTTTTCTGCATTTGCAGGAAATCCATATTTCATTGATTTGGATTACTTAATTAACGATGAGCTCCTAACAAACGAAGAGGTATCCTGTTATGAGTGGATGACCATAGAAGATTCAATTGATTATTCAAGGATTTATCAGCAGCGTTTTACTGTGCTTAAGAAAGCATATTATAGAAGTGGGCATTCAGCTACTAAGGAGTATACCACCTTCTGTCTGGAT
>DATESP010000108.1:0-2565 GCA_035270645.1 Mobilitalea sp.
ATGCAAATTCATCTTATATGGATATAAATATATTTTATCCCATTTTATGACTGAGGTATAAAAAATTTATTATCTGAGAAGAATATATTTTGAGGTGATGACAGTGAAAAAGAACAAATTTACTGAGTTTTTCAAAGGAAAGGGTTATTACGTGTTATTGTTTGTCGGTGTGGTAGCTATCGCTGCAGTAGCTATAATTGGTTCAAATTTAACCTCAGATCAAGATAATGAGGGTGATGATTTCATTAGTTTGAATGAGCCGGAAGATAACATAGTGGAGGAGTATGAAGACCAGCTCCTGACTGAGAATAACCAGACATCGGACGATCTTGCTAATAATGTGGAAGACAGCAATGTAGTGGCCGATGTAGCTGATCAGAATGTAACAGATAATGACAGCTTAATAGAATTTGATGTATACACTAAAGAGGAAGAAGAGGGCATCAATCTGGCAGAGGCTAATGAACCAGAGAATACAGCTGCAGCCGAGGAGATCGAAGAAGAGCCCGAGGCAGTTGAAACTACCGGTAATACAGTCGAGGCAGATACTAGCTCTATTTTGGAAAGTCTCAGCTTCACGGTAGATGAAGGCCTTCTATGGCCGGTAAATGGTAATGTTATTATGAATTACAGCATGGATCACACCATTTACCATGCTACACTAATGCAGTTTAAATGTAACCCGGCAATTATTATAGACGCTGAGGTGGGAACAGAGGTAAAAGCAGCAGCAGATGGTATTATCAGTAGTATTGATGTAGATGAAGAGACAGGTCTCACCGTTACAACAGATATAGGAAATGGTTATAGTCTGGTTTATGGACAGCTTGCTGAGGAGGGTGTACTTGAAGTCGGGGATGTACTGAAAGAGGGCGATGTTCTCGGAACAGTAAATGAGCCAACTAGGTACTACTCCGTGGAGGGAAGTAATCTGTACTTTTCAGTATTGCAGGAGGATGCGACAGTAAATCCGATGTTATACCTACGCTAAGGTATTATAATGGTAAAAGAAAAGAGAGGGTATGTAGATTATCATCTATATGCTCTCTCTTTGTTAAGATATCGTTACATATCCAGTTTCATGTCACCGCTCTTTATCCATTTCTTCTTTCTCATAAATTCAGATATGATTAACGCTAGGAGGGCTGGCAGGATAAAGTGTAGTAGAGCAATCTTAGCTAGAACAATTGCGGCTGATTCAGTTTCCACCATGGTCTGAAAGGTCATAATCTGTCCAACTAATCCGGAGGTTCCCATTCCTGAGCCGATGGGGTTGTTAGTCATGTGAAATACCATCGTTGCGATAGGACCAAGTATTGCACTGGATATAATAGCCGGCAACCAGATAATCGGTTTCTTATATATGTTTGAAACCTGTAGCATACTTGTTCCGATTCCTTGAGCGAATAGTCCGCCAAGCTTATTCTCACGATAGCTAGCAACTGCAAAGCCGATCATATTCGCTGCGCAGCCTACGGTAGCGGCACCTGCAGATATACCGGATAGACCTAAGGCAAGTCCAATGGCAGCAGAGCTGATGGGAAGGGTTAAGGCAATGCCCATGAGTACTGACACTATTATTCCCATGAGGAAGGGTTGCTGGTTCGTGCCGAATTCAATTACTTCTCCCACGCCTGACATAAAGGCAGAGATTGGACTACCGACTAATAAACCCACAAGGGATCCAGAAATGATAGAGACAGAGGGAGTAACCAGAATATCTAGCTTCGTCTTGCCGGAGACAAGATGTCCCAATTCAATTCCTATATAAGCGGCAACAAATGCTCCTAGAGGTTCGCCAGGTCCAACTAGATTGATTGCTCCGGAGTCTAATAAAAAGACACCGGCACTAATCTTACTAGCGAAGGCTCCTATCATACCTGTAGTTGCAGCAGATAGAACAACAAGTGGGCTTTCCTTGAATTTGTAAGCCACGCCACAACCGATACCAGCACCGGTCAGGGAAGCGGCCCCTTTACCAATTAGAAATAAAGTATCTCCGACATCACCACCGATTAGATTTGCAATCTGCTGAAGAATAGTTCCAATTATTAAGGTGGAAAACAAACCCAATGCCATTCCGCTCAATCCATCAATAAATATTCGATTGAGATATTTCTTAATTTTACTCATATTAATTCTCCTTGAATTTTAGGAGGACTCGCCTCCGTTATTGTGGTTGGTGGTATCTATTGTGACATTACAGCTGTATTGTCAACTATAGACATAAAAAATCAATTGACATATAGATAAGACTTATTCCTTAATGCCTGTTCGACACGATCAAGTGTCTCCTCTGAATCTGCTTCTATGGTATGAAGGTGTACTCCTGCAGTCAGTTCCTTAAGAGGTGTGATCTGTTTTTCGTTTACTTTCTTTACAAAATCGTAGACATCACTACGATTCCGGATAATTAAGGGTGTGGCAATTTCACCATAGATTTCATGGACGACCATAACATCAAGAATCTTACCACCATTATCTACGATGGTACATAGTTCGTCTTCTATCTCTGCAGTTGAATGCTTTACACATAAGCTCCGCTTAAACTTGGGGGATTCTGAC
>DATESP010000109.1:0-2193 GCA_035270645.1 Mobilitalea sp.
TTCAACAGCTACAGACGATCAATATGAAAATACATTTATTGACGGAGTGACTGGAGAGTGGAAGAAGGTAGTATTGGAATTTGCAATTCCTGAAGATACCAGTAAAGCGAACCTCTACTTTGATAAGAAGTATACTGAAACAGATCTCACTTTGCCGACCTTCTTCCTTGATAATGTCCTAATTTATGAAGGTACGATAGGTCAGGCTGAAGCAGCCTATGCAAAGTTATACCCAACAGTAACAATCACCACTCTTACGGATGCATCATCGCCTACATATGGCCTTACAATTCTGGCAAGTGCTGTTTCCGGATCTGCTTTAACAGTTGATACTGTAACGAATGTAGTTGCTGTAAGCGGTGGAGCTATAGTAGCTGGCGGCGATGGCGAGAGCTGGAAAGTAGCAAATATTTCAATCGGCGCAGAATATGTTGGTAAGACGGTTACTTTAAGTGCAAAAATGAAAAGAAGTACAGAGGGCAGCCTAGCATGGCAGACGAATGAAAAAGATTATCCAGCTATTGATCCTAAGTGGGAAGCCGCAGCGGATACATGGTACACTGTAAGCGGTACATTAACTATAGGTGCGGCCTGTGAATTATTCCTATCACCTGGTCCCGATACTGCAAATACGATGTATTATATTGCAGACGTGGTTATTACAGTTAAGTAAAAGAGCTGTTTGCAGAAATTATAGTTAAAGATTAATTATTTAATTTAGGAATAGGGACAATATTAGTTATTTCATATTGTCTCTATTCTTTTGATTTGGAATTTTAACACCTTAATCGGCTTAATGCATATATAACGTTATAACGCTTTTATAACGTATTATAAGCTTTATACTACTATGATTATTTTACTTGAAAACATAATCAAACATGAATATACTAATGATAATAAGAAAGTAAAATCACACTAAATGATTGATAGAAAGGAATTAATTATTATGGATATGACATTACGTTGGTTTGGTAGTAAGCATGACAGCGTATCACTGGACAAGATTAGACAAATTCCCGGGGTTACCGGAGTGGTATCCTCCCTGCATGATATCCCAGTCGGTGAGGCCTGGAAGCTTGAGGATATCCTTAAATTGAAACAAGAGGTTGAGAATAGTGGTTTGAAATTAATCGGTATCGAGAGTGTAAATATACATGAAGATATCAAGATTGGTTCTCCCTCAAGAGAACAATATATAGAAAACTATAAGATTTCTCTAGAGAACCTAGGGAAAGCAGATATCCATATGGTATGCTATAACTTCATGCCAATCTTCGATTGGACTAGGACAGAACTAGCGAAGGAGCTCCCAGACGGCTCCCATGCTTTGGCTTATGACCAGTCTGTTATTGAGGGTATTCAGCCTGAGATGATGTTTGAACGCATAGAAAAGGAAAGTGGCGGCTTCGTTCTTCCGGGCTGGGAGCCGAACCGTAGAGATGAAATTATAGGTTTGTTTGAAAAGTATAAGGGATTAACTGCGGAGAAGCTGATGCAGAATCTGAAATATTTTCTCGATGCCATTATGCCTATATGTGAAAAATATAAGATTAAGATGGCCATCCATCCAGATGACCCGGCTTGGAGTGTATTCGGACTTCCTAGAATAGTGACTAGCGAAAAGGCACTGGAGGAGATAGCTTCACTAAATGATAGTATCTATAACGGCTTTACCCTTTGTACGGGTTCTCTCGGCAGTAACTTAAAGAATAACCTTCCAGAGATTATACGTAATCCGAAGATCAGTGATAGAATTCATTTTGCTCATCTTAGAAATATGAAGTTTGAGAAGGATGGAGTATTCCATGAGAGTTCTCACTTATCCTCTGACGGTAACTTTGATATGTATGAGATCGTAAAGGCACTAAATGACGTCGGCTTTGATGGAGTTGTTCGTCCAGATCATGGAAGAATGATCTGGGATGAGCAGGCAAGACCAGGTTATGGCTTATATGACCGTGCACTGGGAGTAGCTTACCTAAATGGCCTATGGGAAGCTATATATAAGAGCGGCAAATAGGAAAAGAAATAGCAATATCAGTTACGATGAAGATTACTATGTCAAGAAAGGTATGATTATACAATGAAATTAGTTAATTATGACTCCTCCTGGAAGCAATCAGGCTATGAACTGCCGGAGTATGATCGGGAGAGGATTAGAAAGAATACAATGGAAGCCCCTACGTGGAT
>DATESP010000110.1:0-4361 GCA_035270645.1 Mobilitalea sp.
AAATTATTCTTACATGCTGCTACCAATGAATTCTCAAGTGCCTCCAGTAAAATATCTTTACTGATATCCTTTTCCCGTTCAATTTGGTTTAAAGCATCAATAAGTTCCCTATTCGCGTCCATCCTTCTATTATCCTCCTTATATTAGTATAAATTTTCGAATTTTCAATCTAAAGGATATATCCTCCCCTAGACTAAATACAAAATTCGAATTGTCTCCTAAAAGTCAAAGGTCAACCGCACTAATGCGATATTTGCTCTTGGAATATCCATCTTTGTATTATCTTCAATCTCTATGGTAATTGTATCTGCACTAAAGCTGGTCAGGATTCCCATCCATTCCTTCTTCTTATCAATAGGCTTATACAGCTTGATTTCCACTTCTTCCCCAATACTTTTTTCAAAATGTTTGTCTTTCTTCAGCTGCCTTCCAAGACCGGGTGAACTTACTTCTAAGATGTAAGCTTCCGGGATAAAGTCCGCTTTATCCAGCAATTCACTTAAAGCCCTGCTTACTAATTCGCAGTCATCAACCGTAATGCCACCCTCTTTGTCAATGTAAGTACGAAGATACCAGTTGCTACCTTCTTTTACATACTCAACATCATACAATTCAATGTGATTTGCATCCATAACCGGTCCTAATAGTTTTGCCGTCTTTTGTTCATAATCTTCATGTTTCGCCAAATCATTCCCTACTTTCTTAGATAAATTACTTGGCTCACAATTCATTTTATGAACCAACGCAGCTACATACAAAACAGAAGAGTGGACTCTCGTCCACTCCTTATAATTCTTATCATTTTGCATATTTTCTATTATAGCAAACAAAACCAAATATTGCAAGTATTATTTTTACTGTAATTCCAGTGTAATACCAGTGGTGTAATTCCAGTTGTGAAATTCCAGTTGTTCCAGTTATCTCAGCCACCTTCCAGCTATATACCTGCTCGGGGCTTTGCCTAAGATAAATACTTTAGGGAGAACCCCAGCCAAATATTCACGTTGCATTCATATACTTTAATAAAAATATTGTCGCAGTTCATTATTCATTTTCCGACAGACAATCCAATAGAATGAATAATCGTGCGCATCCTCAAAATATTTATTGTAAACTGAAAAAGATTCTCCTCCATCATTGCTAGTAAGGTATGTTTTCTCTGCGCCATTACTTACAGAGTATCCATAGCAATCAACAATATGGGTTATATCTGCATATGCAAATGGTATACTATAGTTACCAATTTCATATTCTCTATTCATATTGGGTTTATCCCATCCGGAATTTATCAAATAGGTGAGAAGATTACCCTTACTGGCTTTTACCCAAACTTGTAATTCGTCATAGGTTGTTAATCGCCAATCCTTAAAACCATAGTCATAGCACATAAGTTTAAATGCAGCTTCTTTTCCATAAACATTACTTCTTCTTGGCCCTGGAATTGTTTTTTTAGAGCTAAAATACGGATAAAATAGGTTTCGGTAATTCCCGGTATAAATCATTAAATTCTGTTTAGTATCTATTACCATACCATTTGGAATTTCCCGAAGTAAAAGGCTTTTCTGAGCAGCTATGTTAGTTTTATATGTATTAATTATTCTGTTAATGTTATTGAGGTTATTTCCTCCCTCACCGATTGCATGATAGTATTCCACCATAAGCTCAAGCATACTGGTCTGTAATGCTTCAAAATACCCATACATAGTTGTTACCTTAGCAGAGTCTTCGCTATCAAGGAATATATTATCCATTTTGACTGCCCGGCTGAAAACCTTTATCAGAGATTCCTGGGAGCCTACACCCATCAGTTGGTTATGTATTAGGTTCTCATTACTAATTAGATTATTCTTGATATTAGATATAATCTCTTGCCTAGAGTATTCCAGCAGCTCTGGATTATCTTTAATTGGATTCGAGCTAAAGCTGTTCAGCTCCACTCTTATGCTCTTGATTTGACCAATAAGCGCTGACATCTGCCCGACCCTGGTATTATACTCCGAATCTAAAATCTGCTTATTTATCTCTGCTATAGCTTCATTAAGTCGTTCTTCCATATCCAAAAGCTGTTTTGCTATCTTATCCAGCTTCTCGTTCATAGCGTCTATAGCAGTCTGAGTCGCATCCTCAAACCCAATCCCTGCCTCCTTCAGACTCCAGCCCATTAGCTCATTGCCAACATAGGAAGCGGCACTACTTGCCAAATCTTTAGCGATGGTTGAACCTATGGATTGAAGCCCATTATGGATAGCACTGTCGGATGCTGATATGGCCGATCCACTTACCACCATTATATGTGCTACTGCAGATAGTTCACCTGCCGTGGCCACGATGACGGTCTCTCCTAAATCAACCGGAGTGACTACACCATCCATATCAACATTTACTACACCTTCATCCATAGACTTCCAGGTAACGGTGTCGGTGATATATTCAGGAGTTGTATTCGCTGTAAGCATGTATAATGCACTGCCACTTACCGATACCACCATGGATTGGGGTGTAATAGATAGCTCCGTTGCATGTATTATATTATCTGAGGATTGGTAGGGTGGCGCAGTTGGGACCGTAGTTTGATTACTCACTCCACTCTTACCCGCCTCAATAAGCTCTGAACCGGTTTTGTTTGTAGTTATTACGATTGACCTATCCAAATTATTGACGATCTTAATTTCGATTGAGCTAGTGGTCTTGTCAATGCTTGAATTCTCTGATCCTTGATTAAGTATGACTTCAGCATTCGCATTCAAAGTCAGATTTAATGGAATCGAGGTGGAAATGATACTTTGCGCTGCTTTTTCTCCCACGGTAAGAGGTGTGCCTGTACCGATACCGGATAGATTAATAATTGCAGGCTGTAATACAAGAATGTCTCCAACCCTACCGTTAATTTCTAGATTTACTTCGGAATTGGGTTGGTCTATCACTATCTGTTTTATATCCGCTTCACTGTCTACTACAAAGCTTAGCTGTGAATCCTGAAGATATACTATATTACCATCCGCATATTCAATCCAGGTGGTATCCTTGATTGCCTTTATAGTAATATCCTTAAAGCTTCCGTAGTTTTCAACATCCGCATTTGGAGCATTTACGATTATAGATTTCTCCAAATAGTCCCCTGCCTCTATTACAATGGTTTCTGATTTGTCCGTCGATAAGGTAATGCTTTGAAAGCTCTCTGAGGTCAATGCTTTGTCTAGCTGCTCTTTAGTACTCACTACAGTCTTCCCATCAGAAGCTAGTACTTTAAGCGTATACCACTCACTTGAGGCTGTAATTCTCCCAGCATAAGAAAGCTTATTCATTCGCCATAGATTGTAGTTTGCAATATTCTGAAAGCATACAGCACGAATCTTAAACTCACCTTCCATGGTAGGGAATACTATTCCCTTGTTGTCCGCATTTCCTACTCCTGCCGTATCATCTGTTATCTCCCACCTAGTAATTCCCTTTGTCGATGTTCCCTTGCCAGCTTCAGTATCTGTTATTTTCCTATTAAAGTCCATAATATGACCTGCTGTTAAGGTCATCGTCTCCGGCGGATTACTGATTGTGACTCCGGTTATGTTATTATACACAGTTACTTTAGCTTCCGGACGTAAGACTGTTCCATCCCTTAAGGTCACCTTACACCTTACATAGGCTGTTCCGGTGGCTTTAGCAGCTACTACTCCAGTCTTCCTGTTAATTGTAACTGCGTCCGGGTTTCCTTTATCCGCTTTAATATACCAGCTATAGGTTGCCCCTGATAACTGCTTAGAATCAACCACATCAAAATCAAAAGTTCCTAATTTATTATTATCCAACTTCAAATTCTTTGCTGTTACATTAAGATAAACGCGTGGCGTATCTGCGATGTCAGTCTCTGCGAATGCCTGCTCAGGTTCAGCCTTATAAATACTTATCAAGAGCAAGGTGCATATCATGATACCTGCGATAAATTTTCGAGCAATCCTCTTCATTCTCACAATTCCCCTCCTTATAAAGGCAAAGTTCATAACTCCACATAAACCAACAACACAAATCTATAATATTCCATATAATGTCCAAATTATAGCAGAAGTTTGGAAAATTGTCTACTGTACAAAGTACAGGGGCATTTATCTATTTACACAAATGCAAGGTTCAAGAGCTGGGATATTACATTTCTACCCCTGGTTAAACCTCTGTAGGAATTCCTTAGTCCTCTGATTTACAGTATTTCCGAACACTTCCTCAGGAGTTCCTTCTTCCACGATCATTCCATTGTCCATAAAGATTACTCTGTCAGCTACGTCCTTGGCAAAGGACATCTCGTGGGTGACGATTACCATCGTCATCTTCTCCTTAGCCAGATCACGTATTACCTTCAGAATCTCACC
>DATESP010000111.1:0-5813 GCA_035270645.1 Mobilitalea sp.
ATATATATCCCTTCTTATCTCTTGTCAGATATATAGCACTTCTCCTTGGAGGATTACTCCTCATATTCCTTGTAATACTTATTTCCTTTATACTTTGTAGGATTGTTCCCCTTAGAATTTGATTTTTCCCATCAGACTAACACGATTAAATGGAAGCATGAAATAATATCCATCTGCGATATCCTTCGTGAACTCTATAATTTCACTGGCTATCTCTGCCCCAACGATCTCAGCCTCTTCTCTTGTCATTTCTGGTAGGTATCGGTCTACCATCTCATCTGGGACATTAATCCCAGTCATCTCATTTTTGATAAAGCGGGCATTCGTGAAGCTTACAAAAGGCATAATTCCAAATAATATCTTAGTATCTACCTTTTCCTTGATACTTTTAATTCGGTCGGCATCCTCCCTAGTGTAAACCGGTTGTGTAAGGAAGTACTTTGCTCCTGCTGCAATCTTCTTACTCATTCTGCTCACTACGTTGTCGATCGTCCCCCTGTTATAATTCAGAGCTCCACCATAATAGATGGGTTCCTTCGCAAAATGTTCAGCATTCATTTCCTTCATGTACTCCATAAGACGGATGGAATTATAGTCGAATACACCTGTCGTAGATACCCTACTTTCACCTGGTACCGGATCACCCGTCACTATCAAAAGGTTTCTGATGTCATTGATATAGGCTCCTAGAAGTCCTGCCCTCATGGATATCATGTTCCTGTCCCTGCAACAGATATGCGGCATTACCTTCATATCAGTCTCTTCTGCAATTCGAATGCTCATCAGGACTGAATCCACCCGGCTTCTTCCCATAGGAGAATCGGCAAAGGTAATAATATCTGTATTGCCTCCCGCCTTAAGGCTATGCGCACATTCCATTATTTTGTCTACATCAGCATCATAAGGAGGGTCTAACTCTACTGCAATTACCTTCTTTCCTTGGCGAAATAGCTCATAAAACTCATTGCCTTTTGTTACAGTCCTTTCTTTCCCTAAAGCTGTTGTCCACTGTGGGCGTGTTGTACCGAGCCGATTTATTGTTATATCCTTCACCATGCTTCGGATGTATTCCGGTGTTGTACCACAGCAGCCACCAAGCATATCCACACCTAATTCTGCGATTTGCTTCATATTTCGTGTAAAATAAGCCTCATTATTTGTAAATACCATGCGGTTCTGCATCTGTTCTGGGTATCCTGCGTTGGGAGCTGCAAAGATATATTTCTGTTTTGGGAATGCTACTTTCTTCAGTAATTGATACATATGACCAGAGCCAATACCACAGTTAAAGCCACAGGCATCAATACCATCGATAGCACCCACCCGCTCCATCAGCCTTGAAGCGCTAATTCCGGATGAGGTATATCCACTCTTGTTGAGTGAGAAACTAACCAGAATAAATATATCACTGTTCTTTTCTTTAATATAAGGAACCAGCTTCTCAATATATTTTACATTTGAGAAGGTCTCAAAATGAATTCCCGCTAAACCCTCTTTCAAGAAAACATCACACATGTATCTGTATTCCTTAAGGATCTCCTCTTCCTCAGAAGCCGCATCCTCATTGATTGGACCTATATCCCCAAGAACCCATACCTTCTCCAGTCCACTGTTCACCTGTATATCAGCATCCACTGCATTCTTAGCACTCTGGCAAGCCGCCTCTAATAGAAGCTTCTGCTGTGCGTAATCCATTTTAAGAGTTGAACAGTTTGCAGCAAAAGTATTGGTGCGGATAATCCGTGCGCCTGCAGCAATATAATCTCTATGGATGGCTTCAACGATCTGCGGTGATGTAAGATTCGCAAGCTCGGAATATACTCCGGGCTGGTTAACCAGATTCGAATAATAGGTTCCCATTGAACCGTCCAAAATCAATCTATGATCAATCAAATAATCTTTTAATAGCATGACCTAACTCCTTCAAAGTGAACTAAACTACTAATAATATAGCATCGTATAAAAGCATTCTGCCAATTTATACCTAATATATTAAGATATGTATGATATTATAGCTCATTACATTTTCTATCACAAGTATTTTAGTATTTTCTGTTTATTCATTTTAGTATTTTCTATTTACTTCAATATTTTTTATTTAATTATTTCAATGTTTTATATTTATTCATTGACTAAACTAAATATACGATTTATAATAAGGGAGATGTTCAATTATGGTTACCGACATCTACTTTTCAAAGCCTAAACCGATAAGTTGGCCGTAAGTTGGTCAGATATAACCAAAACAATTAATCATAATCAAATGGAGGAACAAAAATGAACAATATCCCTGAATTAAAAATTGGCATTGTTGCTGTAAGCAGAGATTGCTTCCCGATGGAACTGTCCGTCAGAAGGAGAGAAGCTGTTGTAAAGGCATATCAGAAGAATTACGGTAAGCTGTACGAATGCCCTACAGCAGTAGAGAATGAAATACATATGCTTAAAGCTCTCGAGGAAGTTAAGAATGCTGGATGTAATGCACTCGTTGTATATCTCGGTAACTTCGGCCCTGAGACCTCAGAAACCCTTTTGGCAAAATACTTTGACGGCCCTACCATGTATGTGGCTGCAGCAGAGGAAAGCGGTAAGGATCTCATGGATGGCAGAGGCGATGCTTACTGTGGAATGCTTAATGCTAGCTACAATTTAAAGTTAAGAGGAATCAAGGCATATATCCCTGAATATCCGGTTGGAAATGCAGAAGAAGTAGCAGAAATGATCGCCGGCTTCGTACCAGTTGCTAAGTCCATCATTGGAATAAATAATTTAAAAATTATCTCCTTTGGACCTCGTCCACAGGATTTTCTAGCCTGCAACGCACCCATAAAGCAGCTTTACAATATTGGTGTTGAAATCGAAGAAAATTCTGAGCTTGATTTATATGCTTCCTTTAATGATCATGCTAATGATCCTAGAATTCCTGAGGTTATAAAGAGCATGGAAGCAGAACTATCTACCGGCAATAAGATGCCTGGCATCCTTCCCAAGCTGGCTCAATATGAACTTACTTTGTTAGATTGGGCTGAGGCTCACAAGGGTTCCAGAAAATTTGTTGCTTTTGCAAATAAATGTTGGCCTTCCTTCCAGACTCAGTTCGGCTTTGTTCCTTGCTATGTAAACAGCCGTCTTACAGCAATGGGTATCCCGGTATCCTGCGAAGTTGATATCTATGGTGCATTAAGTGAATACATTGGAACCTGCATCAGCATGGACGCAGTCACACTGCTCGATATCAATAATACCGTGCCTAACGATATGTATCAGTCAGAAATCAAAGGAAAATACAACTATGATATCAAGGATACCTTTATGGGCTTCCATTGTGGTAACACAGCTGCCTGCAAGCTCAGTAGCTTTTCCATGAAGAATCAGAAGATTATGGCCAGATCCTTAGAGCCGAATCAGGAGCCTAATATTACCAGAGGAACCTTAGAGGGTGATATCGTTCCTGGCAGCATTACCTTCTTCCGTCTTCAGAGTACCGCAGATGCACAGTTAAAGGCTTATGTTGCAGAGGGCGAAATTCTTCCTGTAGCTTCCAAGTCCTTTGGTTCCATTGGCGTATTTGCTATCCCTGAGATGGGTCGTTTCTACCGCCATGTTCTGGTTGAGAAGAACTATCCTCATCACGGTGCGGTAGCCTTCGGTCACTTCGGTAAATCACTGTTTGATTTATTTAAATATCTTGATGTCGAAGATATTGGCTTTAACCAGCCAAAGGGTATGCTTTATAAGACAGAAAATCCATTTGCATAAGATTGATTAGGGTGTCAAAAGCCAATTTGTAAATATAGTTCGTCAATTTGCACAGTTTTATTTACAAATCGTGATGCAAAACATAGTTCATTCGCAACACTTAAATATATAGACAGTGAATGTGCAATTTGACGAGGTCCAGATGTTCGAAGGGCTTATAACACCCAAATCAAGATTATAAACTAAAAACATGGCATTGTAATTTAAACTTACAATGCCATGTTTTTATTATTAGGTTATTTAGATTACCTAGTCTATTAGAATTTCTTATTATCTGCGGCTTCCTGGATCGCTACTGCAACTGCTACTGTAGCACCAACCATAGGGTTGTTACCCATACCGATAAGACCCATCATTTCAACATGAGCCGGAACGGAAGAAGAACCTGCAAACTGAGCATCGGAGTGCATTCTACCCATGGTATCAGTCATACCATAGGAAGCAGGACCAGCTCCCATATTATCAGGATGAAGTGTTCTGCCTGTGCCACCACCGGAAGCTACGGAGAAATATTTCTTACCCTGTTCGATGCATTCCTTCTTATAAGTACCTGCAACCGGATGCTGGAATCTAGTGGGATTAGTAGAGTTACCAGTAATTGATACATCTACTCCTTCTGTATGCATGATTGCAACACCTTCTGTTACATCATTAGCGCCATAGCAGTTTACGGCTGCTCTGGGGCCTTTGGAATAAGATTTACGGAATACTTCCTTAACCTTGCCTGTATAATAATCCATCTCTGTCTCAACATGTGTAAAGCCGTTGATACGGGAGATAATCTGTGCTGCGTCCTTGCCAAGACCGTTAAGAATAACTCTCAGAGGATTTTTTCTTACTCTATTAGCAGACATGGCAATACCGATTGCACCCTCTGCTGCTGCGAAAGATTCGTGTCCTGCTAAGAAAGCAAAGCACTCTGTGGATTCTTCAAGTAACATCTTTCCTAAGTTACCATGGCCAATGCCAACTTTTCTCTGATCTGCTACAGACCCGGGAATACAGAAAGCCTGTAAGCCTTCACCGATAGCTGCTGCTGCATCTGCTGCTCTTCTTGCATCCTTCTTGATAGCAATAGCAGCGCCTACGAGGTAAGCCCAACATGCATTTTCAAAGCAGATTGGCTGAATACCCTTTACCATATTATAAACATCCAGTCCAGCATCCTTTGTAATCTTCTCTGCTTCTTCGATGGAAGCAATGCCGTAGCTGTTTAAGACTGCATTAATCTGTACTATTCTTCTCTCATATGATTCAAATAAAGCCATTGTATGTACTCTCCTTTACTTATTCTTTTCTTGGGTCAATAATCTTAACAGCATCGTCTACTCGGCCATATTGGCCCTTTGATTTTTCCATTGCTGTATTAGCATCATCACCCTTTTTGATGAAGTCCATCATCTTGCCAAGACTAACGAATTGATACCCAATGATCTCGTTGTCAGCATCAAGTGCGATACCTGTTACATAGCCTTCTGCCATTTCAAGATAACGAGGACCTTTTGCAAGAGTACCGTACATAGTTCCTATCTGGCTTCTTAAACCTTTTCCTAAATCCTCTAATCCGGCACCAATCGGAAGGCCATCCTCAGAGAAAGCACTCTGTGTTCTACCATAAACGATCTGCAGGAAGAGCTCTCTCATAGCTGTATTGATTGCATCACATACCAGGTCGGTATTTAATGCCTCCAGAATAGTCAAGCCGGGTAATATCTCAGAACACATCGCAGCTGAGTGAGTCATACCGGAACATCCGATGGTCTCTATCAGTGCTTCTTGAATAATACCTTCCTTAACATTTAATGTCAACTTACAGGTGCCCTGTTGTGGTGCGCACCAGCCTATGCCATGAGTCAAACCGGAAATATCAGTAACTTCCTTAGACTTTACCCATTTCCCTTCTTCTGGGATTGGTGCTGCGCCGTGGCGTGCGCCTTGGGCAACCGGACACATCATATTTACTTCATGTGAATACATCATGTTGTTGAAACTCCTTTCAATTTACGTAGAATAGCAAATGCTTGTTATTTACTTAACATATTCTCGCATAAAAC
>DATESP010000112.1:0-4069 GCA_035270645.1 Mobilitalea sp.
ACTGGCAGTTATGATCTTTGGACAATGGAAGCCTGGAAGAATATTATTTGCTGCATTATTCTTTGCATTTTTACGGACAGTTGCATACTCAGTATCCTTAATTCCATTCTTGAAGGTATTGAAAATTGATCAAACCTATTATAAGATGCTACCATATGTAGCAACTATGGTAGTACTTGCTTTTACCTCTAAGAGGTCTCGAGCGCCGAAGGCAGAGGGAATCCCCTATGATAAGGGGATGAGATAGAAGCGTGAAAATGAAAAGCTATTTTCACGCGGGAAGAACTACGAAGTCCACACAGAGGTGTGAACTCCTTGTTCTTCCGGACATTGTCGATGCCGCATAGCGGCATTCTGTAGGGTTATAGTGAAAATGAAAAGCTATTTTCACGCGGGAAGAACTACGAAGTCCACACAGAGGTGTGAACTCCTTGTTCTTCCGAGCATTGTCGATGCCGCATAGCATGAAATGCCCCTGTGATTGGATTAAAAAAATCTAACCATGGGGGTATTTTATGCTGAGATATGCTTATGAATCATTAGTAATGTCTTTTGGCTGAGATAGTTATAAGAGTGTAGCCATGGATACACTTATCCTGCGGATTATGATATATATTAAGAACAGGTACAGGTGAATGATTATATCAGAATATATATAATGTGGAGGGTAATTATGATTAGAACAATGATAAACATAAATGAGGAATTATGTAATGGATGTGGATTATGTGTGAATGCTTGCCATGAGTCGGCAATTGGTTTGGTGGATGGAAAAGCAAAGCTTCTTAGGGACGATTATTGTGATGGGCTTGGCAACTGCCTTCCAGTCTGTCCGACTGGAGCCATAACCTTCGTAGAGAGGGAGGCTTTGCCTTATAATGAAGAAGAGGTAAAGAAAAATATTCAGAATAAAGAAACACAAAAATTGGTTCAAGGTAAAAATGAAGAGTCACACCATGGTGGATGCCCAGGTTCAAGAATGCAGGCCATTAAGCGAAATGTTACAGAAGAACCAGCTAAGACAGAGGATCAAAGGATAGTTGCATCGCAGCTTAGGCAGTGGCCAGTGCAAATCCAGCTAGTTCCAGTGAATGCACCATACTTTAATGGAGCAGATTTACTTATTGCAGCTGATTGTACTGCTTACTCTTATGGAGATTTTCACAAATTCATGAAGGATAAGATTACTTTAATAGGATGTCCAAAATTAGATGATACAGATTATTCTGAGAAGCTAACAGAAATTTTGAAGCATAATGATTTGAACAGCATTACTGTAATCCGTATGGATGTACCCTGCTGTGGCGGTATTGTCTATGCAGTTCAGACAGCCTTAAAGAATAGTGGTAAGATGATTCCTTGGAGAGTGGTTACGATATCCACAGACGGGCTCGTTCTAGATGACAGAGGGTAACAACAATAAAGTAAGTAATAGCAATAAGCCATCATACACAATAGTAAGTAATAACAATAAGCCATCATACAAAAAGCTAGTAATAGCAAAAAGTCATCATACAAAAAGTAAGTAATAGCAAGAAGTCATCATACAAAAAGTAAGTAATAACAATAAGCCATCATACAAAAAAAGTAAGTAATAGCAATAAGTCATTATCTACAAAAAGATATATTCTTAGGTGATATATAGAAAGAAGTAGGGGTGTAATTGTAATAATTTCTTTGAGAATGTAGAAAAGATATTTGCTTGAAGGTAGCATTTACTTATATTCGTCATATTCATGAAGTATAGAGCATGCATTTCAATAATATATTGAAATGCAGTAAATGGCATCATGGAGGATATTATGGAGGAATATATGTCAAATGCTATGCCTCTTATTGGGGATATGGCACCATCATTTCAGGCAGTAACTACACAGGGAGTTATCAATTTTCCTGAGGATTATAGTGGAAGATGGGTTATTTTCTTCTCACATCCAGGAGATTTTACACCGGTTTGTACTACTGAATTTATGACCTTTGCAGCCATGATAAATGAATTTAAAGAACTGAATACGGAATTGGTCGGTTTATCTATTGATTCCCTATATTCTCACATTGCATGGTTACGGAAGATACAAGAGCTATCATGGAAGGATATCAAACACATCGAGATCACATTTCCTTTAATTGATGATGTTAAAATGGAGATTGGGAAGAAATACGGGATGATACATCCCAATATGTCAACTACACAGACAGTTAGGGCAGTATTTATAATAGATCCAGATGGAAAGATTAGGGCGATTCTATATTACCCCGGATCCACAGGCCGTAATATGGAAGAACTAAAGAGGATGGTAATTGCACTTCAAAAATCAGATAGTGAGGGTGTAGCTACTCCGGCCAATTGGATGCCCTGTGATGATGTTATTTTACCACCACCTGGTTCCTGTGGCGCGGCAAGAGAGCGTATGGAGAGTATGGATGAGAACCATTACTGCCTTGATTGGTTCCTTTGCTTTAGACAATCCGGCTATATGCCATATCCTAAGGAGGATGAGCATTATCCTCCTGAATATACACCTATGTATAATAATAAGGGAAGAGGTTATTACCGTAGGTAGAACAATAAAGGAGATTAATAATTATCCTATTAGATAATCCTCTATAATTTCTGTGACTCCGTCTTCTTTACAAGTGCGTTTGGTGATAGTATCAGCAATAGCTTTTACTGAATCAAGCGCATTTTTCATGGCAATACCAAGTCCGGCCATCTTAAGCATGGAGATGTCATTTTCGCCGTCACCTGCAGCTATAGCTGAGGCTAAAGGCAGTCCAAATAATCCACAGACATATTCCAATCCTAAACCCTTACTGGCATGGATAGAGGTGAATTCCAAGGAATATCTACTAGAGAATTCAGCATTTAATATACCGTTAGTAACCTTTTCCGTTTCCTGCTTATACAATTTAAGTTTGTCTTCATCTTTACTGAACAGATAGAATTTCAATGGTATTTCCTTAAGATCAAGCTCTGGATGTTCCATAGTAACTAATCTACAGTCACAGCCATTCTTTTGATACCACTCGAATTGAAAATCCCTGTAATTGAAATAAACGTAGTTCTCAGTATATACGTGACAACTGATTTCGTATTCAAAAGCCTTTTCAAACAAGTATCGCGTTAGAGTCAATGAAATTGGCTCTGTATGAAGAGTGCGGCCAGTATTATCTATTATATGGGCACCATTTAAAGCGATGGTAAAGGACTCCCCGTATTTATCTAGGTGAAGCTCCCTAATCGTGGTTAGAATTAAATCTCTGTTTCTGCCGGAGGCTATCATAACCTTCTTGCCGATCTGGCAGGCGAGGCGGATGGCCTCTTTATTTGTCTCTGATATCTGATCGGGTTCCTGTTTTAAGGTACCGTCCATGTCTAAAAACAATAATTCATAACTCATATATTCATATTCCTTTCCTAAATGTTAATCTAAATGTAACGCCAAACTTACTATATCGCTAATCATACTTTATCAAAAATCTTATTTTAACGATGATCCTATATCATATAAGTTCTATTTCGATGTAAGTCTTTCTTAATATACAAATTTCAATATTTTATTATACATAGGATATAAACCAATGTCTATTATATACGATAACAGCTGATATTCCTATAGTTATTAAATAAGACATCACTCCCCACGATTCTTGATATATTAATTCAAAGGCTTGATATTTTTGGCTCAAAATACCGGCGGACTGGCACCGGAGGGATGGTGCATCATATGATGAAGAATAGGAATCACCTTGCACTGCGATGGCATTCTGTGCCAACTACAGTACAATCTGATCAGGCGGCGGTAATGTATTGTACTTTTAGACTATGACCGTGCAGCCGGGCTGAATATCAGCAGCGGGAACCTAAATAGGCCAGTGGAGATGTTATATAACACTATAATAGATTCCATTGATCTTTGCCTGCGGGACAGTTGTATATCACTATATAACATGTGTTCCCGCAGGTATTACTATGTCTATCGGAGCGCATACACCGCAGGCATTGCCAAATAAACGGGGGTATCTACATGAGCAATTCGATAGGATTAACTACCAAGAAGGCAAAAGA
>DATESP010000113.1:0-4580 GCA_035270645.1 Mobilitalea sp.
AGATGAAGAAGCAAAGATGAAGAAACAAAGATGAAGAAATAAAGATGAAGAAACAAAGATGAAGAAATAAAGATGAAGAAATAAAGATAAAGAAATAAAGATAAAGAAATAAAGATAAAGAACCAAAGATAAAGAATCAAAGATAAAGAATCAAAGATAAAGAATCAAAGATAAAGAATCAAGAATAAAAGATAAAGAATTAAAAATAACACCTTCCTTTGTTGTTTATTTGGTATTAGATAAACCAATTATTTACAACAAGGAGGTGTTTTTTTATTTCTAGAATACAAATGTAGTATGTGTTAGTGTATCGCATATCAATTGTAGATAACATATAGTTTCATCATAATTGGAAGGTTCATAACATCATTATTAAAGACTTTCATGAAAGGTTCTTGCTATGACCTCGTCTTGTTGGCGAGAGCTTAAGGAGTTGAAGCGTACAGCATAGCCTGACACACGGATAGTTAGGGTAGGGTATTTCTCGGGGTGTTCCTTGGCATCGATCAATAGCTCGCGATTTAGCACATTTACATTGATGTGGTGGCCTTTGCCAGCAAAGTAACCATCCAATATACCACTTAGGTTATTGATACGTTCCTTGGAGGATTTGCCCAATGTGTCAGGAGTAATCGTAAAGGTATTAGAAATACCATCCCTACAGTTGTCATAGTCTAATTTAGATATCGATAGTAATGATGCCAGTGCGCCTATCATATCACGACCATGCATTGGATTTGCGCCTGGTGCAAACGGGAATCCCTTCTTCCTTCCATCTGGGGTTGACCCGGTCTTCTTGCCATATACAACATTACTGGTTATTGTGAGGATGGATAAGGTGGGGATAGCGTTGCGGTAAGTTGGATGCTTACGGAGCCTCGCCATAAATTCATCAATCAGCTTATTTGCAATTAAGTCCACACGGTCATCATTATTACCATAGGCAGGATATTCCCCATCAAGAGTAAAGTCTGTGATTAATCCACGTTCATCCTTTATAGGAGTTACCTTTGCGAATTTGATTGCACTTAGGGAGTCTGTTACGACAGAGAGACCAGCGATACCAAAAGCCATGAAACGCTCTACAACCGTATCATGAAGAGCCATCTGAAGCTTCTCATATGCATATTTGTCATGCATAAAATGAATTATGTTCATAGTGTTGACATATAAACCACAGAGCCAATCCATCATCGAGAGAAGGCTTTGTACTACCTCCTCATATATTAAGGGGGTACCTTCAGGGTAGGGAGAGGTTTCAGGACCAACCTGTTCACCGGTAATCTCATCCTTCCCACCGTTTAGGCACATTAAGAGAACCTTGGCCAGATTACATCTTGCACCAAAAAATTGCATCTGCTTACCAATCTGCATAGCCGATACACAGCAGGCAATACCATAATCATCGCCAAACCGAGGCCTCATCAGGTCATCATTTTCATATTGTATAGAATCAGTTTCAATGGACATCTTGGCACAATAGCTTTTAAAGCCTTTCGGAAGCTTATTAGACCATAGAACTGTAAGATTTGGTTCTGGAGCAGGTGAAAGAGTAGTTAAGGTGTGAAGATATCGGAAGCTGTTCTTCGTTACAAGACTTCTTCCCTGTTCAGACATTCCACCGATGGACTCAGTAATCCACAATGGGTCTCCAGCAAATAGCTCATTATAATCTGGTGTACGGAGCTGTCTTGCCATTCGTAGCTTAAGTATGAATTGGTCTATGATTTCCTGAGCACCGGTCTCATCCAGGATGCCATTATTTAGATCTCGTTCGAAATATATATCAAGAAATGTGGAGGTCCTTCCTAAGGACATTGCAGCACCATTCTGTTCCTTAATTGCACCAAGATATGCAAAATACAACCACTGAACCGCTTCCTTTGCATTTGTAGCAGGACCAGATATATCTATACCGTATCCCATAGCCATTTGCTTTAATTGCTTTAGAAAATCGATCTGTCGGTATAGTTCCTCAAGGGTCTGAATTGTCTCCTCGCGCATCTGAGCATTGCCAAGGGAAAGCTTATCCTCTTCCTTCTGCTGTATTAAATAATCTATACCATAGAGGGCTACTCTGCGATAATCTCCGATAATCCGGCCGCGTCCATAAGCATCCGGTAGTCCTGTAATTATGCCACTCTTTCTAGCTTTTCTCATCTCAGGAGTGTAAACTCGAAATACACCGTCATTGTGAGTGGTTCGGTATCTGAAATGTTCTTCGACCTCTTCTGATAAATTATACCCATAAGCCTCACAGGATTGTTTAACCATGCGAATTCCCCCAAAGGGGTTTACGCCGCGTTTTAGTGGAGCATCCGTTTGGAATCCATAAATCAATTCATTATCCCGATCCAGGTAGGAGGGTTCATATGTAAGTAGCGAAGAAACTTTATCGGTATTGATATCTAGGATACCCTTCTCTTGTTCTATCTTTACTAAGGCATTATACTTCTCATTTAAGGATAAAGTCCGCTTTGTGGCAGGAGCTAAAAACTCTTCATCTCCATCATAAGGTGTTAAGTTTGTCATTATAAAATTTCTAACGTTAATTTCATTCTGCCATTTTCCCGGAATAAAGTCGTACCAAGCATTCATTTGCATCAATCTCCCTTTTAGTTGATAATCAGATATAACTGTGAAGGTGCTAACAGTTACTTCAGTTAATTACAATCAGGCAAGTTTGTGTTACTAAAAAACCGCCTGAGCTATCATGCATACGCATATTGCCCAGGCGGTCGACTATTTCATTAGGCTTCCATATAGAAAGTTATGGAAGTTTATTACCGGTCCCCTATGGTTGCCCATATATCCGCCAGTTCCGGTACAGTTTTATTATATGACGGTCAATCTCTTATGTCAATAGAACCACTTTTTAGTTATTCTAATAGGTCATATTATGATAAATTATAGATGGCTAAACTGTAATATTTAATTACGGACACATAAAGGTGTAGTGACTATAAGCCAAGTCAGACTCTATCATCCATAATTTCTTTAATCTGAGGAATCTTACGTAGTAATGGGAATAATAGGACAGATAAGATGATACCTGATACATTTTGGATACCATTGGGTGGTATCTGCTTAAGTGCCCCTGCAAAACCATATAGAAAGAATTCATATATAAAGTAGCCGGAGGTAATGATAGCGCCACCTAGAAAGCCTGCTAAAATCACTGTGCCCATCTTTCCCCTTCGAAAAATCAGAGCGGCTACAACAGCTGCTAAGGCTTTTAAAATGAAGGTTGCAGGTGCATAGACAGCATAACCTGCCAGTAGATCTGCTAGAAGGGACCCGGTTCCTGCAGCCAGAGAGCCATATAGTGGACCGAGAATTATTCCTGAGAGAAGGACGAAGGCATCGCCAGGATGAATATATCCCCCACCAGGTGTAGGAATATGTAGGATAAAGGTCGCTACACAGGTCATAGCTGCCATCAAAGCGGCGGTTACATATTTTCTCAATTGGTCAGTTTTCATATATCCCCTCTCAGCGTAAATGATAAATTAATGTGACTATTCAGGATCTGAAAAATCACGAAGATTTATTTGAAATCATAGCACAGATTAATATCTAACACAAGTAGGAAAAAGAGTATGATAAGGTGTACAACATAAATACAACATAAATATGACCGCTATACGGTCAGATTAACTAGAAGAGAGTGCTCAAATAGGAATATAAGGTGTATTATAAATAGGTAATAAAAGGTGTTATATCAGTTGACACAGGGTAATACTTATAATATAATATGTAAATGCAAATGAATTGCAATTAGGAGGACTGAAATGAAAAGTAAATTGATAAAAATATTTGTCTCTATGGTATTAATTATTGGTGCTGGGGCTGTTATTATATCGTTAATAAATTCAAAGGGTGATAAGGAAGTCAACAAGAACGAAGCGAAGCTTCAGGTTGTAACCTCCTTCTATCCGACATATATCCTGGCCTTAAATGTTACAGATGAAGTACCGGGAATACAGGTGGATAGTCTTACAGATTTTAGTGCAGGATGTCTCCATGACTATCAGCTGACTACTGGTGATATGAAGCGTCTGTCCTCAGCGGATGTCTTCCTTATGAATGGTGGTGGTATGGAAGGATATATTGAAGAAGTAGTTAAGAATTTTCCTGATCTGACCATTATTGATATAAGTGAAGGAATCACCATGATTGAAAGCGATGAACATGAGGGAGAATTAAATCCGCATGTATGGTTGGACCCTGAGCGTTATAGCCTACAGATATCCAATGCCACGAAGGGATTAATTCGGTACATCAATGATAATCAGGCCGCGCAGAAGCTACATGCACAGACAATAGACGCTGAAACTATAAACGCTGAAACTATAGACATGGAGACTCTAGACAAGCAGGCGATGATATCTAAACTTACAGCTAATGCAGAGGATTATACAAAAAAGGTGTTAGGGATAGAGGAGAGTCTGGAGCTACTCCTTACAGAAATGCTGGAACACAATAAGCAGGTAGATGTAGTACAGAAGGTAGTTATATTCCATGAGGCATTTGCTTATATTGCTGCTAGAGCAGAGCTTGAAACAGCATTTACGGTGGAA
>DATESP010000114.1:0-12547 GCA_035270645.1 Mobilitalea sp.
TGAATAATTGTGTAAAATTATGCTACAGGACAAAGAATTCATATAATTACAACTAATTATAGAAGGAAGAGAGTAACATATGATGTATTTTAGATTTAATAATTTAAAGATCAGGACTAAGCTGTTGCTGATCTATTCTATTTGCGTGCTTCTTCCAATTATCCTAACGGATGCAATTATTCTTAGTAACGTCAATCAGAACTCCAAGCAGATGAAGATGAGGGATTTACAATATCTGACGGAACGTGTGGAATATAATATGAGAGAAGTGGTAGTAGGTAGTATTATGTTTACATACAATATTTACTCTGATGAGACACTTGATAAGTTTTTAAATAAAAGATATGAGAGCCTTATAGATTACTACGATGAATATTATGAATTACAGCAGAATGGTAATCTGAATAAAAATTATAATTATGGTCTCCTTAGCAAAATTGAAATTTATGTAGATAACGATACCATTTTAAATGGTGGTAAAATTATTAAAAAAAGTATGGCAGAAGATACGGATTGGTATAAGGCATTTCAAGAGTCAGGAGAAGATATATTCTTATACACGTATTATGATGAAGCAAAGATGTTTATTCCTGGTAGTGGTACTAGTAGAACTATAAGTATTATTCGAAAGCTTAATAATTTTAGAGATATTGGGGTTGAGAAATTCGTTAAAATTGACATTGATTATAATGTAATGTTAAGAGATGTACTAAACGAAAAGATTTATGGCGAGATATTTGTACGTAATCAAGAATATATTTTATTCTCCAATCAGCCTAATGTGAATAACTTGAAGGAATACACGCCCTCTGAGGCTATTGATGGGGAGAAGTTTTCTATCACAAGAACTTTTAAAGCAGGAAACCAGGAGTGGGAGATTCTCGTTAAATCAGAGGACGCTCTCTTTTGGGATGTGATATTAAGGTACAAGGGTTTATTACTACTGATAATGTTTAATTTATTCATTCCGACAATTATGATTGTGTTCTTTGGAAGATCAATAAATAAGAGACTATCCATTGTCGTTACTTATATGGATAAGGTTAAGAAGGAGCAGTTTGAGGAGATTAAGATAACAGAAGGTGAGGATGAGATTGGAAAGCTAGTAAAAAGCTATAATCTTATGGTGCTGAAAATAAAAGATCTGATTGAGGTGGTTTTCAAAGGAAAAGCTGAAAAGCAGGCCTTGGAGCTTTCCAAGAAGCAGGCTGAGTTAAAGGCAATCCAAAGTCAGGTGAACCCTCATTTCCTTTTCAATACGCTAGAAACGATTCGTATGCGAAGTCTAATTAAGAGAGAGAATGAGACGGCAGATATTATTGGAGAACTGGCTGTGCTATTCCGTAAGAGTATGGATTGGGGTTCGGATTATATTACTATAAATGAAGAAATGATTTTTATTGAAAAATATATAAACATACAAAAGTACCGATTTGGGGATAAGATTAAGTTTGATCATTACATTATGGAGGAATGCAAACAATATAAGGTACCAAAGCTTGCTATAAGCACCTTTATCGAGAATGCCTGCATTCATGGAATAGAAGCTGTGATAAACCTGGGTGTAATATCATTAAATATTATACAAACGGCTGAATACCTAAATATTGAAATTTCGGATAATGGAAAGGGTTTTGAGAAGGAAAGATTAGAAGAAATCAGATGGATGATCGAACATGCTGATAGCAAAATGCTGACTGAATCCAAAAGTACCGGAATGTTAAATGCATTTTTAAGATTTAAATTATTCTGTGATGGTAACGTCTTATTTGAGATTGATAGTGAGCCTGATAATGGAACTGACATTCTGATCCAGATTCCCTTAAGCTATGTCAACGGGATATTCAGCCAAAAGATGAATCGGATAGTAAAGGAGGAAATAGATGATTAAGGTAATGATAGTTGATGATGAGCCTTTTATCCGGCAGGGCATTAAGATTCTGATAAATTGGGAGCAATACGGTTTTGAAATATCTGGGGAAGCTTCTAATGGACAAGAAGCTGCTAAATTGATAGAACAAAGTAGTTATGATCTGGTGATTACCGATATCAAAATGCCTCAAATGGATGGACTAGAATTAATAGCATATACCTGGGAACATATTTCAAAGAAAATACGTTTTATAATCTTAAGTGGATTTTATGAATTCGAATATGCAAAATGTGCAATTAAATATGATGTGGCAGACTATGTACTGAAACCGGTACAGAAGGATGAATTGATTCGAGCCCTTGAGGATTACAAGGAACAACATTACAAGCAGGTGGAGGACCAGAAAAAGCTTGAGTTTTCAGAAAAAATTGTCTTTGACAGCCATCTATCTCGCCTTATTGCTGAGAAGTATGACGAAGAAAGCTATAATTATGTGGCAAAATATTTTCCGGAAGATGAAAGCGTAAGATATATCAGCATAGAATTTGATCCTTCCGATAAGAAGTTCTATGATTTGTCTAATGACGACAAAATAAAAGCTCAGAGTCTCCTCTATGATACCTTGAAGGATTACCTGGGCATCAACTGGCATCATACCTATGCAGAATCGAATAGAAGCGAGATGGACTATGCTATAGGCTTTATATATTCGAAGAGACTTTCTGAGGCTTCGCAACTATTAGAGAAAGAATACATACAAAAGGTTTATGAGAGAATTAGTGCTGTTATAGCTTATAAAATCATATTATACATCGGACATAAGGTAGATAATATAAGGGCAATCTCTGAATCGTATAAATCAGCTACTATTGCGAAGACCTTCCAGCAATTCACTCAGCATAAGGATATTGCTTATTATGATGAGATAAAAACTAAGATTAGCAAAAAAAAGTATCCTATAGACAAAGATATGATGGATGAGTTAATTCATGCAATTGAAAAAAATGATAGGGAGTCAATTAACAAGAAGATAGATACTATTTATGAAAAATTGAAGGAGCTTGTCACTAAACCGGATATTATTAAAATCAACCTGGATTATCTGTTATTCAATCTGATTAACCTGGCTAATGAGCTTGACGAGGATTTTGATCAGGAGGAAGTTTATAAGATGATTACCCAAGGTGGATATGAGCAGATGGCGGTAAGGGGTAGTGTGAAGTATTTTAAGAATTTTGCATATGAGTTTGCAAACTATCTAAGCCAATTAAGACAGCATACCTTCGGTGGAGTACTGACAGACATTGAGAAGGAAATAAACGAGCATTATATGTATAACTTAAGCTTAAAGTTCTTAAGTGAGAAGTACTTTATCAACAGTGCATATCTTGGTCAGATTTTTAAGAAGCAGTATGGAGTATCCTTCAAAGATTATCTGAATAACTATAGAATTGATCGCGCGACAGAACTGCTAATACGCGCAGATGAGAAGATATATCTTGTGGCAACTTCTGTAGGCTTTAACAATACTGATTACTTTATTAGCAAATTTGTACAAATTAAGGGGATTACTCCTCTGCAGTATAGGAAACAATTTCTTGAGCGGAAATAGTGATTTAGATAGTATTTTATTTTTATAGTGTTGTTTATCAATAAAGCGGTATTTTTATAGCGTAATTTATAACTATAGCATAATTTTTAATGTTTATTCTATACTTTATCCATTGCTGGGCTTGTGCAATAATGATAAACTATATCTAGTTGATTATTGCATAACTATGCATAATTGGCAAAAAAGTATAGGGAGGAAATAAAATGAAAAAATTCAGAACATTGATTGCCGTTATTATGGTAATCACAATGTTTGCTGCCCTGACTGTTGGCTGTAAGAAAGATGAAGCTGACAAAAAGGATACAGTAAAGTCTGAGGACACTGACAAGAAAGATGATGCTCCTGCAGATGCGAAGAAGGAAGACACAAAAGCTCCTACTACAGAAGCAAAACAGTTTACTCAATTCAATGCAGTATCAGGAACAGAGGTTCCAGATGATAACAGACTACTTCAATTGTTAAAAGACAAGTACGGCGCTTGGGCTAAGGTTTCTTGGCTTACAGGACAAACGGCTGATGAGAGAATCGGTGTTATGATTGCAGGTGGAGACTATCCTGATTTCATCACAGGTTCAACAGGAACCGCAGCTTTACTTGAGGCTGAAGCTTTAATCGCAATTGATGAATATTGGGATGATTATCCTAACATTAAGAACTATTTATCAGAGGCTGAATGGAACAAAGTTAGAGCAGAGGATGGTCACATATATCTGATGCCTCAATTTGGTATCATCCAAGGTAAAGATTCTTCTACATATCATTGGGATGAAGCACTCTGGATTCAGAAGGACGTTCTCATCTGGGATAACTTCCCTCAGATCAGAACTTTAGATCAGTACTTTGATTTGATCACTAGATATTTAGAAGCACATCCCCAGACAGAAGATGGACAGGATACAGTAGGTTTCTCCATGAGTACAGAAGACTGGAGATACTTCGGTATTGAAAATCCTCCTTACTTCTTAATGGGATATCCTAATGATGGAGCTTGTATCGTAGATGTTGCAACAGAGACAGCTCTTCCTTTCGATACTATTCCGGAAGCAAAACAATACTACAAGAAGATGAACGAAGTATTCAATCAGGGCTTAGTACATCCTGAAACATATACAATGGCTTATGACCAGTATATCTCTTTGTTATCCACAGGTAGAGTATTAGGTACATTGGATCAGCTGTGGAACTTCAATACAGCAAACGAAGCTCTTATAACTCAGGGCAAAGTTGGTAAAACCTATGTTCCGCTGCCTATTACCTTTGATGAGAGCATTACAGACAGATGGCACAGCCCATCAGCACTTGACGTATCCAACGGTTTAGCTATTACAGTCAGCTGTAAGGATATTCCTGGTGCATTAAAATTAGTAAATGATATTCTTTCACCAGAAGCTCAAACATTAATTTACTGGGGCGAAGCTGGCGTAGACTACATGGTAGGAGAAGATGGTGTATTCTATAGAACAGCAGATCAGATTGCAAATTATGACAATGTGGACTGGGTAACACAGAACCTTGTTAACAAAGCTTATGGTTATTTCCCTCATTATGAAGGACAGTTAGCTGATGGACTTAACTCTCAAGATCCTAAGAATCAGCCAGAAGAATTCTACAACACCTTATATGATGTTGAGAAGACACTACTTGATGGATATGGTTACAAGACTTTCTTAGATTTCCTCAACACTGATGTTGTACAAAATGATCCTTGGTATCCGATGTGGTCATATACAAACAACTGGACTGCAGATACAGATTATGGTGCAGCTAGAGCTAAGATTACTGAACTTAAGCATGAATGGTTACCTAAGGCTATGATGGCTCCTGCAGCTGATTTCGATGCTATTTGGGATGAGTATCAGGAAGTTTACAGAACCGAAGTTGATATTGATGCATACCTTGATGAGTTAACAGCAGAAATTCAGAGAAGAGCAGCTGTAGCTCGTGGTGAATGATTTAATTAATACTAATAATATATGGATATAGTTATTATCCGTTAGAATTTAGATTTATAGGTAGGGCCTAACCTATCATTAATAGGGGGGTGTCTTAATACGGCAGTAACGGCCATATAAGGCACCCCATTATAAAGGAAATAAACAAGGGCTTATGTCCAAATTAATAATAAATTTTAAATAAAGTGAGACTGGAGGCACTTGTATGAAAAAGCGGAAACCCTATTATATTATTATAGTTGCATTATTCTTTGCATCAATTATAGTAAGTATGTTTCTACCATATTTACACCTTCCGGAGCAGGAAGGCGTAACTGAAGGCTACGCAATCGATTATAAGAAGGCAGCATTAGAAAGTACAATCATATCTAAATTAGCTAAGGAATCAGGTATCGATAAGAAGATAGTTTACAACGCTGCGAAAAATATAGTCAATGGTAAGGATCGTGAAGCAATCGAATCACGACTGAAAGAAGAAGAATACTTCATTATAGACACCTTGACTGATCAAATGCTTGACAAGGTAGCTGAATTGGAGGAAATGGGTAATCTGAAGGATAGAGATTATAGTTTCTTCGGAATAATTAAATTATCTGCTTCTGTTATTAATCATATAGAACAGGATATTATTAGTGCCTTATTAGTTATAATTACGCTGATTATGACAGTGATATTATCTATCATGGCCGCACTTAAGATGCTGATAAAAAAAGAACTAAAGGCTTATCGGCTTGTGAAGATTCTATCATTTACTAATATATTATTGTCTGCACTAGGGCTCTTATCAATAAATGCGATAAGTATAGGGGCATTGCAGGTTGAAAAATTTTATCAAAAAAACTGGGGAATAGGATTTTTCGCTATCGCAGCCATCAATGCAATCATATTTATTATTGCTAATATTGGGTACATTCATGAGAAGTTTGAAGGCCTTGTAACTATGAAAATGGTTATGAAGCAGAAAGAGCTAATTTTTATGTCAATTCCCTTTATTCTCTACGCCTCACTCTTTTATTATGGACCACTGGCAGGATGGACAATGGCATTTCAGAAATACAAACCTGGTGCAAAAAATGGTCAGATGTGGGTTGCTTGGAATAAGTTCGAGGAATTGTTTGCAGATGTAGATTTTTTGGATGCTTTTCGTAATACAGTTGCGATGAGCTTTATTAACCTCATATTAACCACTGCATTTGCAATTGGATTTGCTCTGTTGCTGAACGAGGTTGTGAACATTAAGGGAAAGAGATTGGTACAGACAATTTCCTACCTTCCTCATTTCCTTTCATGGATTATAGTTGCTGCTATTGTCAGAAATTTGTTATCCCTTGATGGTGGAATCATCAATGAAATGTTGGTGGATATGAATATAATTAAAACACCAATTAATTTCTTTGCTGATGGAAAATACTTTTGGTGGATTGTCGGTTTGGCAGTTGTATGGAAGGAAACCGGTTGGAATAGTATAATCTATCTATCTTCCATTACTTCTATAAGCCCTGATTTATATGAAGCGGCCTCCATAGACGGAGCAGGAAGAATCAAGAAAATGCTTCATATTACCCTTCCTGGTATCAAGCCTACTATTTTCGTTCTTTTGATTATCAATCTGGGAATGGTTATGAATTCCGGATTTGAGGCACAATACCAGTTAAAAAATGATCTGATTAAAAACACAGCTGAGGTTATAGATACCTATGTTCTTAATAAGTCCTTTGCCTCAGGTGGAGCAGACTGGTCCATTGGTACGGCAGCTGGTATATTTAGGAGTGTTATCAGTATCCTACTAGTATCAATCGCTAACCGTACTGCAAAGGCTTTTGATCAAGAAAGATTATATTAGGGAGGAGGGAATAAGAATGAAAAAAAGTAAAGTCAGGAAGACTCCTGCAAATGTTACGTTCATAATAATCAATACTATATTTTTAACTGTTTTTTGTATATTCACCTTATATCCCATCCTGAATACCCTCGCGATATCATTTAATGAGGCCGTGGATACTTTGACGGGTGGAGTTCGTTTATTGCCTAGAAAGTTCTCATTAGAGAATTATAAGACAGTATTCCGTACACAATCTCTTATGAAGGGTGCTTATAATTCGGTATTAAGAACTGTCATAGGTACTGTATCTCAGATGTTTGTAACCTCACTGCTCGCATATATTCTTACCAGAAAAGAATTTTTGTTTAATAAGCAGGTGACAATGTTCTATGTGCTTACGATGTATGTCAGTGGTGGTATGATCCCTGGATTGCTACTAATGAAGAATCTTGGATTAACGAATAATTTCTGGGTATATATCGTTAGCGGTATGGTTAGTGCCTTCAATATGATTGTAATCAGGACTTACATGAATGGATTACCCGAAAGTCTGGTAGAATCTGCGCAGGTAGATGGTGCAGGTCACATGAGGATATATTTTAAAATAATCTTACCACTATGTAAGCCAGTTTTGGCTACGGTTGCTTTATTCATAGCCGTTAATCATTGGAATGCATGGTTTGATGTAATGCTATATAACGGAACTGATCCAAAGCTGACCACATTACAATATGAGTTGATGAAACTTCTATCTTCAGTCTCCCAACAGACAGGTGATCCAAATGCAGCGAAGCATGCTGCCAATATGGTAACCCCGGAATCTGTACGTGCAGCTGCAACGATTGTTACTGCAGCTCCAATTGTATGCTTATACCCATTCCTACAGAGATATTTCGTAGCCGGGTTAACCATCGGTGGAGTAAAGGAGTAAATTTAAGCGTTTATGGCGATTTGTAAGCCATTTGAGAAGTATGATAGGAGCAACAAGAATTAGTACGATGTAGATTTTTGTCATACGGATACTTCAAGGCGTAGGTATACCAAATGTCTTTTGTTAAGTGAAAAGCATGTTTGGAATACCTACGCCTATTCTTTACCTGTGATTTATTATTATGTTTGAAGCATATGAAGAACTGCAAAGTAGGAAACAGTACTATTATTTATGAGCTTTTACTTGTATATTGACATAAAAGCCTGTAGAATTAAATTCATATAAAGTATGTGTAAGATTCCTGTTTCATGACTGTATTATCTTATACTTATGTAAAGACTAAACTGATACGAATATATTATTGGGGCAGTAGAGGATGGATTGAATGAGGATATCAGTGATATGTGTTGGGAAATTGAAGGAAAAGTATTTGGTTATGGGAGTGGAAGAGTATTCGAAGCGGCTAAGCAGATATTGTACCTTAGAGATTATTGAGCTTCCGGACGAGAAGACACCGGATAGTGCAGGGGAAGCCCTTGAGGAGATAATCAAAAAGAAGGAAGGCGAGCGAATCCTCAAGACTTTGAAGGAGGACTCATACTGTATAGCATTAGCTATTGAAGGCAACCAGTTATCCTCTGTAGAGCTCGCGGAGAAACTTGACTCACTTGGAATTACAGGTACCAGCCATATCAGCTTTGTTATAGGAGGTTCATTAGGTTTGTCAAAGGAAGTGCTCAATAGGGCTAATTACAAACTGAGCTTTTCTAAAATGACTTTTCCTCATCAACTGATGCGTATGATACTTTTGGAACAGATTTACCGAGCCTACCGGATTAATACTAACCAACCATACCATAAGTAGTGGAATATTCTACATGATTTGAAAGGAGAAGTAAAAATATGAATGGTTTAGATAATGCGATAAATATGGAACTTGAAGGAAAAAGGTACTATGAAGAACAAGCAGCAAACAATAAGGAGAATGAATTGTATACTGTATTTATGCTGTTAGCGGATTCGGAAAGTAAGCATGCTGAATTGTTATTAAAGAGGAAAAAGCTTGAGGAACTGAGTTTAGAGGAGAAGAGTGTTGTTTTCGAAATAAAATCTGTATTTACTGGTTTGGTAGACTTTAACACGAGTATGCTTAAGTCTCCTTCACAGTTGGATGCATATCGACTTGCTGTTTCTCAGGAAGAGAAGAGTATAGAATTATATCAAGATATGTTAAAAAATGCAGCAGATCAAAAGGACAAGGCACTATTTGAGTTCCTGTTAAAACAGGAGAAAGAGCACCTCATCCTTTTTGAAGAGCTGGTTGCTATGCTTATTCGTCCAGAAGAGTGGGTAGAAGCGGCTGAATTTGGTGTTAGGGAAGAATATTAATTTTTATATCGCCTCTTAATTTTGCCCTTCCAAGATCTTTGATTCCATTGGAATAGATGATATTTTGATCTATAAATTTCCTGACTTTTTCTCTGGATATACAAAGCTTCTGACTTAAGAGCTTATCCAACCGCATATTGGTTGGGTAACTACAGGATAATTGGATTTGAATAGCCTCTCGGATATCCGTGAGGCTGATATTATCTCCGGATATATCATATTGGAGGCTGTCGAAATTCATTACAGCTTTATTCTTATTATGTATTGCTACATCATAAGCATAGTAGTCAGCCAATTCCTGATTATTACTAATGAATTTCTGATATATATCTTTGCTGATTGTACTTGAATCAACACGGGATAAGATCTCCATATTCCAGGTTGAACTGCATTTATCACACTGATAAATTAGCCATACGTCAATATTATTTTGATTTGCATTTACACGAAAGCTTTTGCTGCTTAAAAATTCAGACTGTCTGCCACATTTTGGGCAGTATCTGAGTACAGTAGGAGTGGTCTTAGGCAAGACACTCCATTTATAGGTTTTATACATTAGATTACACTCCGATACTATTAATTAGGTGAATATAAACGTAACAAGCCTTGGTTTCTTTCGACTAAGATGATAGACGCATAGAAAGCATAGCTGCAATTTTACGGTTATTGATTGAACGCTTAATTAATAGTGATAGGGTGTGGTCATAGTTAATACCTCCTGATTTTCTGCCACTATCTTACCACGTATATATAGAAATCCATACCTCAAACTAATTTGTGAATTATCTTTGAGGTTACAAATTCAAGGAAGCAATTTCCTATTATGTACTTTATCCAATCGAAAGTGTGCTGCGAATGAACTATGTTCTGCAGATAATAAAAGGGTTTTTGCATATAGCTGATTAAGCTATTCTGCAAAAACCCTTAATACACGATTCATAAAATATCAGCGAAGCTGACATTTTTAAATATATAATATCATTAATACTAAAAGCTTCACTCTATAATATCTACCTGGATCCTTTTTTGCTGTAATAGGATACGTTGGATGCTCTTTTCGGATAAATAATACTCCTTGGCAAGTGAAGATATATTAGTGCCATACAAGGATTTTCTATATATATTGAAATTCCGTTGTTTGACTTCATTTTTTGAATTTGTATTTGCACCCCATACCTTGTGGTTTGATGCCTTTTTTGGTATATAAAGATATTGACCATCAGCATACTCCTGGACTAATTCCAAAATCTCACGGGGCAGGATGCAATCTGCCTTTACATAGCTCATAATGCTCCTCCTTAAGTTAATATTAGGGATGAGCAAAGGCTATTACTTAGTTAATGCAATAGCCTCTGCTATGCATTGATAACATATCTTCTCATATATACTCCTTTCAAAAAAGCCACCCATACGGGAATAATCCTCGTACAAGTGGCTTCTCTGGTGAGCTAGCTGCAAGCAGATAGCTCAATATGCTTTCAGGTTATGCTACTGTTACATTAACAGCTTGCATACCACGCTGACCGCGCTCTAAATCAAAAGTAACCTTTTGACCTTCTTCTAATGATTTGAAACCATTGGAAGCAATACCGGAGAAATGTACAAATACATCCTCGCCACCGTTATCGTTAGTGATGAAACCAAAACCCTTTTGTGCATTAAACCATTTTACTGTACCATTATTCATGAATGATACCTCCTAAAAAATTATTGTATTGATGACTCATTAAAAAAATCACATATTTTTGAAAATCATTAAACGTTATAATGACTTACAAAAATATGTGAGTTCATACATGACATCTAAAATACTGTCATAACTATATCATGATATTCGCGGATTGTAAAGCCTTTTTTAAAAAAATTATAAACAATTTAATTAATTTAAAATAAGGGGGATGTTTTTTCCTCTAGAATCACGTATTTTACTTATTAAAAGATGTATTCCCCCCGTAATAAACAAAAGCTACAATATACAAACCTATAAGAATTATGCTGGTGTAAAACCAAAGTATCTTAGAATTCCTATATATATTCCATAAGCAAATTGGTATTGGTTATCCCTTAGCTTTTGTGCATCAGCGGTGTTTGACAGATACCCTAGTTCAATTAGAAGAGAAGGCATTGTAGTTCGGCGGAGGACATAAAGGGATTGATTCAAACGGATACCGTTGTTTTTGGTACCTGCATATTGGGTAATTCCATCCATGATATGTTGGGCTAGCCAGTTCGCCTGTGTGAAAAATTGATAAAGATAAATTTCGGTTCCATTGATGGCTGGGTTAGGATTGGCATTACAATGAATACTAATAAAGTAATTAGCTGGCCATTCATTTGCCATACGTACTCTTTCCCTCAGGCTGGAGGAATTGTCCGTGCCTAAGACTGTGGTAGGGGTAGGTCTAGATAGTCTTGCATCAAATCGTGGGTCCGCATTGAGCAAATCGGCCAGATATAACCCAACCTGGTAATTGATGTCTTGCTCAAACAGGCCATTGCCTACTGCACCGGCGTTGTGATAACCAGTAGGATTATGACCTTGATCTATAAATATTTTAATGGCCAAAGGGGCACATCCTTTCGTTTTACTAATAACATAATATTCATAAAATGATAGGATGTTACAAAGACATTAGTCAATTAAGCTCTACTAAAATCATTATAATATATACTACAAGTATTTGCAGTAATTGACAGTTACTGTTCACTCGTACCTCGTTCACAGCAACAATTATGCACACAAAGTGCAAAAACCCGCACTTTGGCGCATGAAGTTCTCGGGTTTTACTTGCGTAAAACACCTCGCGCTGACTAACGAGTGAACAGTAACAATTGACAGCTTCGACAGAAACGAGGTCAAACTTCTATATGGAAACAATTAAAATATTATGCTATACTATTTGAGAGAGTTTGATTGGAATAATAGCTTGTGAAACTGATTGTACTTAGGGAAGGGATTCATATGCTT
>DATESP010000115.1:0-2292 GCA_035270645.1 Mobilitalea sp.
TACGAAGAATGAGCTACTGCCTCCTCCGAATAAGAAGAAGTATTCCAAGGAGCATATGTTCCTTCTGATTTTTATATATTATTTTAAGAATATTCTATCCATTAGTGACATTCAGAACATCTTTAATCCTTTGACCAAGCGATATTTTCGGGAAGGCTCTGACATAAAGCTCGAAGATATATATGAGGAGATCTTTCGTTTAGAGAACGAGCAGACGGAGGCTTTAACTAAGGATATGATCCGTAAGATGACGAAAGCGAAAGAATCCTTTGGGGATATTAAGGATGAGGATGATCATGATTTCCTAACTATGTATTCTTTTATCTGCATGCTGTGCTTTGATGTATATATGAGGAAACATATGATTGAACAGATTATTGATTATTCTCTTACGGGAGAGGACAAGCGGTCTAAGAAGGAAACAGCGAAAAAGTCAGAAATTAAACCGGACCCCATAAAGAAGAGTGACAAGCCCACCACAGTGAAGACAGGCACTAAGCCCACTCCTGCAAAGGCCGGTAGCAAGCCAGCTCCGATGAAGTCAAGCAGTAAGCCATCTCCAGTGAAGACAGGTAGCAAACCCACCACAATGAAACCCCTAAACAATCAAGCTGCCGTTAAGAAAGATAACAATCAGATACGAGAAACTGAAATCAATAAAGAATTTATATAAATATATAAGGTATAAACATATAAATGTATAAACATAAAAAAAGAGCTACGACGTCGCAGCTCTTTTATGCTTCTCTCAGCTATTTGGCTTGCCCTCTCTCATTCTGGCAAAAACCATATCATAACCATCATTACCATAATTTAAGGACCGGTTAACACGACTGATGGTTGCGGTCGAGGCACCTGTCTTCTCGGCTATCTCTAAGTATGTGTTATGATTACGAAGCATCTTTGCAACTTCAAATCTTTGTGATAGGGATAACAGCTCATTCACGGTACAAATATCCTCGAAAAATGTATAACATTCCTCAGAATCATTTAAACTTAATATAGCTTCAAATAAATGATCAACAGCCATTGTTCTGATGTTTTTACTCATCGCTAGGAATACTTCCTTTCGTCCTAATGTAGTTAAATTCACACAGCACAATTTTAACACTCTACATTATTAAAGTAAAGTGTTTTATGACAAGTAAATTAGAATGAAAGTATAGTTCCCCATGTATTAAGCGATGTATAGAGTACTGTATTATTATCGAAAAGGTCTAGGAAATATGGTAAAAAATGGCCGGCATTCATGACAATCTCTATTCTCATATCTTCTGTTGAAATCACGTCTCGTATTATGCCTCCGTGAACGGTAAGGCTCGCGTAATCTTCCATGCCGGAAGCAGTCAGCTTGGCGGCAGTCATTATCATCATATCTATTGTATCCCATATTCATCAGCTCCTCTCTACTAATACAGTATGCGAAAGGAGGTATTTTGGTGATAGAGGTAGAAATATGTCGATTTGAATCATTACTCAATTCCATGCATCCCAGCCTCTTCCTTATTTCGTTGCCTTTTTGACACATAGAAATTACCAGAGGAGTCCATACCTGCATAAAACACATCGTTTATATTATGGACACCATATCCGGTCAGCTGCTTCTTTAGCCAGTGCTCATCCTTATTAATGTATTTTAGATTTGTCTCTAATATCTTTCCATCAATGATAACGTCTCTCGTAAGTCCTTTATAGGAGGGATTGATAAATACATCGGAGGGGGTTAATGGTTGCTTTTCTGATTTTGATTGGACTGAGAGCTGTCCATTGGATTCTAAGATGGCACTTTCTACATCTGATATATTAAAATGGCCATTTTCCCTTAACATCATATTTAATTCCTCCACTGTCAGGCGCAATTTTTTCATGTTCTTGTCGACAATCATAGCCTTTTCAATGACGATAACAGGTTCAGAATCTATAAGCTTACGAAGCCTAATACTCTTCATATGAAATAAATCAATGATTAGTGTAAATAAGCATATGGCTACTAGCATAACTGATGCGAATAGTGGAGGATTGTCTTCAAAGGTAGTGGCATTGACTGCTGCTGAACCGATCATGATTCCTACAATATAATCAAAAAATGTCAGCTGTGACACAAGCTTACGCCCCAGCATCCTTGAAAGCAAAAGTGTTGAGAAATATACGATAGCAGTAACTAAAAGAGCCTTTAAGATCTGTTGTATCATGGTAATTCTCCTTTCATTTTATACCGAGGCTATATCATCAGTGAAGCATTAGTCACTGATGATATATGTTGTGCTGTGCTTATCCAAAATATACATATTT
>DATESP010000116.1:0-3109 GCA_035270645.1 Mobilitalea sp.
GCCTGTGCTTCTTGAATATCCTTTGTAAATAGTATTGCTCCAAAAACAACAATACTAAAAATGAATATCATAGATAGTAACTTTCGATATGTTCTCATGTAGTGGTTCCTCCTTATGTGCTTGTTAATAGTGTAAAAAGTGGTTATTCATTACGCTTTGACGCATGTGAATAATTAATCAGTAAAGGGGATGTGTGACATACAATAACTGATTATGTAAATTAATTATAGTATATAACCAGCTATTATTCATTACTAAAATATTGGAATATATATAAATCACCATTTTATAAGAAAATTCGCACTGAAATAGACTAGGAGAGATATAGATAGGAGGATGTCCCTTTGACTTGAGATACGTAGAATATTAGAAAAGGAAAAGACCCGTTGAATAAGAGTCGGAGTTGTTTGTAAAAATATATCTTAAATATATTACTTGACAATTGAACAACAATTCAACTATAATACTTTTAAAGGTTGAACAGTTGTTCAACTATGAACGAAGGAGGTTAGCACATGAAGGATGTAGAATATATCTGTGATTGTGAGGTTATCCATGCAGAGGTGGTAGATAATGTAAGAAAGGTCATGCCTAAGGAAGATGAATTATATGATTTGGCGGATTTCTTTAAGGTGTTAGGAGATAGTACGAGAGCAAGAATTATGTGGGCATTGGATGAAAGTGAGATGTGTGTCTGTGATTTGGCGGTGCTTTTAAATATGACGAAATCCGCTATATCACATCAGCTGCGTTCGCTTAGAATGTCAAATCTGGTTAAATATCGAAAAGAGGGTAAGGTAGTATATTACTCGTTAACTGACGATCATGTTAAAGCAATTTTTGAAAAGGGTTTAGAACATATTAGGGAATAGTGTGAAAATAAAAGCAATTTTCACACGTTGAATTTAGGCCTGCGAGCAAGTCGCAGGCATGGAGGTTAGTATGAAGAAAATATTTCGGTTGGAAGGCCTAGGCTGCGCTAATTGTGCAGCGAAGATGGAAAAAGCAATTAATGAATTAGTTGGTGTTAAGGAAGCTACTGTTAATTTCATTACTACGAAGATGGTAATTGTAGGTGAGGATGAGAAGATGCCAGAGATTATAGCAAAGGCTGAGAAGATTATTAGGAAAATCGAGCCGGATACTGTAATGAAGAAGTCATAGGAGCGAGGAAGCATGAGAAGACGACTTTGGCGTATCATAATTGGTAGTGTTGTGTTATTAGCTGCTTCATTAATAAAAATGAATATTCCGTGGCTACAGCCTGTATTGTTTCTGGTTAGTTACATAATCATAGGCGGGGATGTAGTTTTACGAGCAGTCAGGAATATAATCAGGGGTAAGGTCTTTGACGAGAACTTCCTGATGACGCTAGCCACAATTGGAGCATTTTTTATACGTGAGTTTTCCGAAGGTATAGCAGTTATGTTATTCTACCAAATCGGTGAATTGTTTCAGAGCTTTGCAGTGAATAGGTCAAGAAAGTCAATTGCCAGCTTGATGGATATACGCCCAGATTATGCCAATGTTAAAAAAGGTGAAGAGCTGATTAGGATGGACCCGGAGGAAGTTGCGATAGGAGATATTATCGTAATAAAAGCAGGGGAAAAGATTCCACTTGACGCTATTATCGTAGAGGGAAGCTCAATGTTAGATACTTCAGCACTAACAGGTGAGTCTATTCCACATGACGTTGAGGTCGGAGATGATATTCTTAGCGGCTCCATTAATATCAATGGTGTTATTACGGCAGAAGTAACCAAGGAATTTGGGGAGTCCACAGTCAGTAAGATTCTGGATCTGGTTGAGAATGCCAGCAGTAAGAAATCGAATTCGGAACAGTTCATTACGAAGTTTGCCAGATATTATACACCCATAGTTGTAATTGTTGCTGCATTCCTGGCTGTGATACCTCCGCTTATTATGGTGGGAGCAACCTTTAGTGACTGGATTTACAGAGCATTGCAATTTCTTGTCGTGTCCTGCCCTTGCGCCCTTGTAATCTCAATTCCATTAAGCTTCTTTGGTGGGATCGGTGCGGCATCTAGAAAAGGAATATTAATTAAAGGTAGCAATTATCTAGAGGCCTTGGCCCAAGCTGAGATTATAGTATTTGATAAGACAGGAACACTTACGAAGGGTGTATTTAATGTACAGGAGATTAATGCAAAAGGTGTATCACAGGAAGAATTACTAGAGTTGACCGCTTATGCCGAGAGCTACTCAAATCATCCGATTTCTATTTCCTTAAAACGCACTTATGGCAAGGAGATTGATAATACCAGGATTTCCGATATTGAGGAAATATCTGGTCATGGAGTAATTGCAACAGTTGATGGTAAGAGGATTATGGCTGGCAACATCAAGCTCATGAATAAATTGTTAATTCCCTATGATAGTGTAGGTTTGATTGGGACAGTAGTTCATGTAGCAGTGGATGGTAAGTATGCAGGTTATATATTGATTGCAGATGAAATTAAGGAAGATTCTGTCCTGACAATTAAGAAGCTGAAGGCAGCGTATATTAAGTTGACAGTTATGTTGACGGGGGATTCAAGAAATGTTGCAACTAAGGTTGCAGACGACCTTGGCTTGGATAAGGTATATTCGGAATTGTTACCGGGAGACAAGGTGGATAAGCTTGAGGAATTATTTTTAGAAAAATCCATCAAGGGCAAGCTGGCTTTTGTAGGTGACGGCATCAATGACGCGCCGGTTCTCGCCCGTGCAGATATCGGAATTGCCATGGGCGGTTTGGGTTCGGATGCAGCTATAGAAGCTGCTGATATAGTCATTATGACCGATGAACCCTCTAAGATAGTCACTGCAATTAAAATCTCGCAGAGAACATTAAGAATTGCTCATCAAAATATATATTTTGCTATTGGTATTAAGGTAATCGTCCTAATATTAAGTGCTTTTGGCTATGCAACCATGTGGGCTGCAGTATTTGCTGATGTAGGGGTAACAATTATTGCAATATTAAATTCCTTCCGAGCCTTAAGGGTGAAAGCGTGAAGGAAAAAACACCTTCACACCTGAAGAAGCTTGGAATGAACTCAGATTGAGTTCATTCCAAGCTTCTTCTATTATTTGAGATGCCGTAGAG
>DATESP010000117.1:0-16566 GCA_035270645.1 Mobilitalea sp.
AAAGAGTATAGTAACAAGAGAATATCCGTTATTTTTCCCGAAGCCCGGCTGGTCTGAGCAGAATCCTGAGGATTGGTACTCTGCGCTTGTTGATGGAATCAAGGAATTAATCAAGGATTGCAATAAGAACGATGTTGATGGAATCAGCTTCAGTGGACAGATGCATGGAATGGTTATTTTGGATGAGAATGATAAGGTAATCCGCCCTGCGATTCTCTGGAACGACGGGCGTACACAGGCAGAATGTGATTATTTAAATAATGATATCGGCAGGGAGAAGCTCTCTAGCTATACAGCAAATATGGCACTAACCGGATTTACTGCTCCGAAGCTGTTATGGGTAAGAAAGCACGAGCCCGAGAACTTTGCAAAGATTAAGAAGGTAATGCTTCCAAAGGATTATATCGCTTATATGCTGTCCGGAGTTCATTGTACCGATGTTTCCGATGCTTCCGGTATGCTTTTATTTGATGTTAAGAATAAACGCTGGTCCCAGGAAATGCTTGAAATCTGCGGTCTGAAGGAAGAGCAAATGGCTAAGGTTCATGAATCCTATCAAGTAGTGGGAAGCTTAAATAAGAAGGCAGCGGATGAACTTGGTTTACCTCAGAGTGTTAAGGTTATTGCAGGTGGTGGTGACCAGGCAGTTGCAGCTGTAGGAACCGGTACGGTTGGCGTAGGAAAGTGTAATGTTTCCCTCGGCACTTCAGGTGTTGTATTCATCTCCTCCAAGGAATTTGCAGTGGATGATCAGAATGCACTTCATGCTTTTTGCCATGCAGATGGTAAGTACCATTTCATGGGTGTTATGCTGTCAGCAGCAGCTTCTAATAAATGGTGGATGGATGGAATTATTGGAACTAAGGAATATGCTAAGGAGCAAAAAGCCATCACAACACTTGGCGAAAATAATGTGTACTTCCTTCCCTATCTAATGGGCGAGAGAACACCTCATAACAATCCAAATGCAAGAGGGACCTTTATCGGCATGACTATGGATACCACTCGTGCTGATATGACCCAGGCAGTTCTCGAGGGTGTAGCCTTTGCACTCCGTGACTCCTTTGAGATTACTAAATCCCTTGGCGTTGACCTTGAAAGAATCAGAATAAATGGTGGAGGAGCTAAGAGTCCCCTCTGGTGTAAGATTATTGCAGACGTATTAAACGTTAAGGTAGATAAGATTAATTCAGAAGAAGGTCCGGCCTTTGGAGCAGCAATCCTTGCAGCAGTCGGCTGTGGCAAATATGCCTCTGTCGAGGAAGCAACCGCTAAACTGATTAAGGTTATTGAGACTACTGAGCAGGATCCTGTTGAAGTTGAGAAATATAATAAGAAATACGAAGTATTCAAACAGCTTTATCCTACACTAAAGACTATGTTTGACAAGATGGTATAGATTTGAAAAGAGACTAAACATAGGTTTTGAAATTGTTGACTAATATAAATATAGTAATAAAGATGAGGGAGTGGATAAAAACACTCCCTTATTTTTGATACGTGCACAGGTTTTAGTACTTGTTGTTACGTGTACAGGTTTTAGTACTTGCTGTTACGTGCACAGGTTTTAGTACTTGTTGTTACGTGTACAGGTTTTAGTACTTGCTGTTACGTGTACAGGTCTTAGTACTTGCTGTTACGTGTACAAGTTTTAGTACTTGTTCTTGGATATACGGATTTTAATGCTTGTTGTTTGACATAGCATATTATTCATCTTATAATAAAATATAACTGTTTAAATACTTTACAGTTGCAGGGTATCGTGCAAATCTATACTCACAAAATGGACATACATATTCATTTTGACACTTAAACGCTCGAATACATCATTTGAGATATGTGGTTGTGAATAGTCATTATTAATCAATAAATTTATTTCAATAGAAAGGAGCTGCTCCATATGCAGCCATATACAACAGATTTTGCACGGGTTTATGACATTTTGATGGATCATATTCCCTATGGGGACTGGGCAGTATATATTGGGAAATTACTAAATAAATCAAATATCAATAGTGGACTTGTTCTGGAACTGGGCTGTGGAACAGGTAATATGACCCGTAGGCTAGCGAAGAAGGGCTTTGATATGATTGGTATCGATACCTCTGAGGAGATGCTTTCTATTGCCCGTGAGTTGAAGGGTACAGGGAACGATGACATACTATATCTCTGCCAGGATATGAGGGAGTTTGAGCTCTACGGAACAGTTTCCGCTGTAATCTGTGTTTGTGACAGCATTAATTATATGCTGGAGGAAGAGGACCTGCTGAAAATATTCAGATTGGTGAATAACTATCTGGATCCCGGAGGTTTATTAATATTTGATATGGATACACCCTATGCCTTCGAGGAGGTGATGGGTGATACAACCTTTGCTATGAACCGGGAGGAAGGAAGCTTTATATGGGATAATACTTTCTATCCGGAAGAAATGATAAATGAGGTGAATTTAACCCTGTTTATCCCACAGGAGGAGGGTTTATACCAAAAGGTGGAAGAAACACATATCCGTAAGGCATATTCTATCGAGAAAATAAAGCAGCTGATTGAGAAAGCAGGTATGGAGTGGGTTGCAGCCTATGATGAATTGTCGGATGAAGAACCACAGGCAGATTCTGAGCGTGTATATATCGTTGCGAGGGAAAAGCGACATGCTGATAAATTATATGTTTAACAAAAAAGAGTTAAGGAAAAAACACCTTTATATAATGAATTTAACAATTGTATAAATATTGATAACTATTCAGAACCCCCGAGAATCACACAGTGGATTCGAGTGAGTCAGCGCTAAAATGGATATATTTTATCCATTTTGTGTGCATAGGCATCGTAAGATGCCATGTAACTGTGAAGGCACTGAACAGTTATAAATATAGATAAGTAGCAGATAATGAAGATATATATAATATCTTGGAGGTTATGATGACAGATTACATTATAAGGGCAAGCGCGGCGGATAATCAGATACGAGCATTTGCCGCTACAACAAGAGAATTAGTGGAACATGCCAGACAGATCCATAATACAAGTCCTGTAGCAACGGCGGCTCTGGGACGGCTGCTAACAGCAGGAGCGATGATGGGAATTATGATGAAGGGGGAGAAGGATATACTGACCCTTCAGATTAAGGGTGATGGACCTATAGGAGGTCTGACGGTGACGGCAGATTCTAAAGGAACAGTCAGGGGTTATGCTAATAATCCTGAGGCGATGCGTCCTGCCAATTCGAAGGGCAAGCTGGATGTCGGAGGAATCGTTGGTGCAGGTATCTTAAGTGTTATAATGGATCTTGGCTTAAAAGAACCTTATATTGGTCAGACAAAACTGGTATCTGGAGAGATAGCAGAGGATTTAACCTATTACTTTGCAAATAGTGAACAAGTACCTTCCAGTGTTGCGCTTGGAGTATTGATGAATAAGGATAATACGGTGAGGCAGGCTGGTGGTTTTATTTTGCAATTACTTCCCTTTGCCGAAGAGGAGGTTATCATTAAACTGGAGAAGAAGCTAGGTGAAATTAGTAGTGTTACTTCACTTTTGGATCAAGAGATGAATCCGGAGATGCTTCTGGAATATTTGTTAGGAGATTTTGGCCTTGAAATTCAGGACAAGACTCCGACTTCCTTTGAATGCAACTGCAGTAAGGACAGGATAGAGAAGGCGATTATATCCATTGGTGAGAAGGATATCCTGGAGATGATTGAGGACAATGAACCTATCGAGGTTAATTGCCATTTCTGCAGCAAACATTATATATTCACAACTGAAGAACTAAAGAGCATATTAGATAATAGTAGAAAATAGTCGGAGCTTTGGCAGCTACTTAAGTCAACAACTTTAAAGAGCAGATATTACAAAAAGAGGATAAGTAAAAACATTGCGGTAAATGGGAAACCAATATAAAATGCAATATATTCCATACAACTCTAATAGGTTGAAAACTAATTCAAAGGAAAGGGATGTCAGTTAGTGTGTGAAAACAAAAGCTATATTCACACGGGAGAACTACGAAGTCCACACAGTGGTGTGAACTCCTTGTTCTTCGGGGCATCGGCGATGCTGTAAGATTATGAATGGAGGTTTATATGAAGGGTGCTTTTTATACCGGTGAATACAGGAATTTATTTAGTGAATTAGGCTATGATGAGAATGCAATTGAACAGAAATTAGAGAATGCATATAAGACCATTTTCTATGGATCCGAGTCAGAACGCTTTTATCATGAGATGGGAAGCGATATGGCTTATTTTGAAGATACAGGCAATCTTGATGCCAGGTCCGAAGGAATGAGCTATGGTATGATGATGTGTGTACAGAGGGATTGGAAGAAGGAGTTTGACCGTCTATGGAAATTCGCCAGGACCTTTATGTGTAATGAGAGCGGATATAACAAAGGGTATTTTGCTTGGTCCGTCCAAACAAATGGTACTAAGAATTACGAGGGGGCAGCACCCGATGGTGAAGAATATTTTGCCATGGCTCTATTCTTTGCTTCGAACCGCTGGGGTGATGGAGAAGGTATTTTTAACTACTCAAAGGAAGCCAAAGCGATCCTTCATGAGTGTGTTCATAAGGGCGAGAATGGTACACCGGGTGATCCGATGTGGGATCCAGATAATAAATTAATCAAATTTATTGCAAATTGTGATTTTACAGATCCATCTTATCATTTGCCACATTTCTATGAACTATTTGCCCTGTGGGCAGATGTAGAGGACAGGGAATTCTGGAAGCAGGCAGCCCAGGCAAGCAGAGAATATTTGAAAACAACCTGTCATCCAGTTACTGGACTAGCACCGGAATATTCTCACTATGACGGAAGTCCATTTATGAAGGATAACAGGGAAAGATATTATAGTGACGCATATCGGGTTCCTGCTAATCTTGGTCTGGATTATGCCTGGTTTGCAGGGAATGAATGGGAGCGGGATAATTCTGATAAGCTTCAAAAATTTTTCTGTGAAACAGTTGCCGGCAGAATAGATATGGTCTATGAAATCGACGGAACAATCATTGAGGAGAAAGCTCTTCATCCAGTTGCAATTATCGCTACAAATGCACAAGCTTCTCTGGCAGCACATGATACAGATAATATGAAGAAATGCGTGGATTTATTCTGGAATACACCACTGAGAAGTGGAGAAAGACGTTATTACGATAATTGTCTATATCTGTTTGCATTGATGGCACTGAGCGGGCAATTTAGAATTTGGAAGTAATAAGCGGGAGAGTACTATGAGGTATCGAGGTTAATCAAAGGGAGTAAGAGTAGCTGCAGATTGAACATGGTCGTTGCCACTCTATAAATAAAAGGAGGGTTATATGAATTACGGATATTTTGATGAAAAGAGTAAGGAATATGTTATTACCAGGCCGGATACTCCGGCACCCTGGGCGAATTATCTTGGGTCACCGGAATACGGTGCAATTATATCTAATAATGCAGGTGGATATAGCTTCGTTAAGAGTGGAGCAAACGGGAGAATATCTAGGTACATCTTTAATCAAGAGGACAGACCAGGAAGATATGTCTATCTCCGTGATGATGATGAGAAGGATTACTGGTCTGCATCCTGGCAACCAGTTGGGAAACCCCTAGGAGAAGGCTACGATCAATACAAGAATGAATGCCATCACGGCACAGCTTATACTACAATTAAGGCACAGTATAAGGGTATTGCTTCAGAGGTGTTGTATTATGTGCCCCTGAATAAGACACATGAGGTATGGAAAGTTACTGTTAAAAATACAAGTGACAGGCCGCGAAACATCTCTACCTTTGGTTTCATTGAATTTACAAACGAGAATCATTATGAGAATGACCAGGTAAATCTTCAGTATACCCTCTTTATCACTAGGACTTACTTTAAAGGCAATAAGATATTACAGACAATTAATGAGAATGATGGTAAAAATGCTGAGGGTACTAATAATCGTGAGCGCTTCTTTGGAATGAGCGGGGCACCGATAGAATCCTATAATGGAAGCAAATCCTCCTTTATCGGAAGCTACAGAAGCTATGGAAACCCAATCGCTGTTGAACGAGGTACCTGTGACAATGTCTTAAACTATAACCAGAATGCCTGTGGAGCCTTACATACGAAGATGACCTTACAGCCTGGTGAGAGTAGGGAATTTGTATTCATTCTCGGTCAGAAGAATGATAAGCAATCCAAGGAAATATTGGATTATTACTCGGATCTTTCAGTAGTAGACAAGGAGCTGAAGGAACTGATTGGTTATTGGCATGGAAAGCTTGCGAATTTCCAGGTAAAAACACCGAGTGAAGCCTTCAATGTTATGCTCAATACCTGGAATGCATATCAGTGCTTTATCACCTTTATATGGTCAAGAGCAGCCTCCTTTTTCTATGCAGGTCTTAGAAATGGGTTTGGCTATCGTGATACAGTACAGGACATTCAGGGAATCATCCATCTAGATCCTAAGATGGCGAAGGAGAAGATCAGGTTTATGCTTTCTGCTCAGGTTGATAACGGAGGAGGACTTCCGCTAGTTAAGTTCGACCATAATGCCGGCCATGAGGATACCCCTGATGATGCTTCTTATGCCAATTCAACAGGGCACCCGGCTTATCGTGCTGACGATGCTCTATGGTTGTTCCCCACAGTATATAAATATATGGCAGAAACCGGGGAAAAGGAATTCCTCGATGAAGTCATCTCCTATGCCAACAAGGATGAGGGGACAGTATATGACCATTTAAAGCGAGCAATCAATTTCTCCATGGAACATATGAGTGTACACAAGATGCCGGCTGGTCTCCATGCAGACTGGAACGACTGCTTAAGACTTGGTAAGAAGGGTGAATCCACATTTGTTGCGATGCAGCTTTATTATGCAATGGAAGTTATTCGTGATATTGCCGTGGATAAGAAGGATAAGGAATATCTTACTTATCTTGACCGTATTCAGAAGGAGCTTAAGGAGACCATCAATACATACTGCTGGGAGGATGATCGTTTCATCCGTGGCTTTAAGGAGGATGGTCAGGTTATCGGCTCCAAGAAGGATCCCGAGGCAAATATGTGGTTAAATCCCCAATCCTGGGCTGTTATAAGCGGTCTCGCTACAAAGGAACAGGGAGAGTTGGCTCTAGAAAGTGTTAATCGTGAATTAAATACGAAGTACGGCGTAAGGACCATGGCTCCCTCTTTTGTGGATCATGCCTTTGAAGGTGCGCTTGCCATCCTATTCAACCCTTCCACGAAGGAAAATGGCGGTATCTTCTCACAACCCCAGGGATGGATTATCCTTGCAGAAGCTTTGATGGGACATGGAAATCGTGCCTTTGAGTATTTTACCGAATCTAGTCCTGCTGCCATGAACGATCAAGCAGAGATTCGCGTACTGGAACCTTATGTACATGGGCAGTTTGTAGAAACCGTAGACAGTCCATATGAGGGAAGAGCAAATGTACACTGGCTGACCGGTACCGCTTCCACCGTTATGGTTGGCTGTGTCGAGGGTATACTCGGCATGAGACCGGACTTGAATGGATTAGCTATAGCGCCAAGCATCCCCAGCGACTGGAAGGAGTTTGAGATAGAGAAAAATTTCCGCGGTAAGAAGCTGTTCATCAAGGTGAAGAATGAATCTGGAGCGGAGAGCGGATACAAGGAGTTCTATGTGAACGGAGAGAAGCTTGAGAAAAATTACCTGCCAGAGACAATGATGAAAGACGTTAATAATATTTTACTGGTGATGTAAGACATTACGCTTATATAATGAAGTGAAAACATATAATTAATACAAATAAGGCCTGGTTTCGATATTCTCGGAATCAGGCCTTATATCAAGTTATCATTAGTTAATTAGTATGAATAGGCTTAGAAGCAGCAGAAAAATACAGTTATACAGTGTGAAAATACCAAGATAGCGAAATGGTTTTGCACCTTCTGACTTGCAATATAATTTGAAGGATATCAGACTTGCAAGCGAGGCTACTATTGTTCCGAGACCGCCAAGATTGGTTCCGAGGAGGAGGGCTTTAGTCTCTGTAGTAAAGGCAGATAACAGTACAGCAGCAGGAACATTGCTGATTCCCTGGCTCACAAGGACAGAAATCGCAAGCTCTCTTCCCTTTAGCAGCTCTGCAAGAAATACCTTGGCCTCAGGTATACTCCCGATATTTCCTACAAATATAAAGAAGCAGACAAAGGTAAGAAGAAGCATATAATCCACTTTTTTTAATGTTCCACGATCAAAGATTAGGAGGACTGATAGGAGGATAGCTAGGGTGAGGCGATAATCAATCAACCGCAGGACGCAGAGCAGGCATACCAGAAATAGGGCAGCATAGATTACGGTAAGGTAAGAGGTAGACTTAACTGTCTTATTATTCTCTTGCTTTTCCGGCATAGTAAAGTCCAGAGTCTCCTTTTTAATTAGAAGGACAGAAGCACTCAGGAGTAAGAAAGAAATTACTGTGACTGGTACTGTAATAATAAGGAATTCCATAATTGGAATATTATAATAGGAATATAGGTACAGGTTCTGAGGGTTTCCCACAGGGGTCAGCATACTGCCAAGATTTGCTGCAATCGTCTGTAGTACGATGACAAAGATAAGATGCTTCCTCTGCCCTGTCATGGACAATAGTAATACTGCAAATGGTACGAAGGTAATTAATGCTACATCATTAGTAATCCACATAGAAGTAAAAAAGCAGAGTATGATTAATATGTAGCATAGTGAACGCGTATTCTTAGTTTTATGTAACAGCTTTTCTGATAGCATAAGAAATACACCGGTTTTATTAAAGCCAGCGACTACTGTCATTAGGCAAAAGAGTAGTCCAAGGACTCGAAAATCGATATATGACAGATAATCTGATGACGGAGGTGTATAATACATCGAAGCAATTGCAGCAGCTCCTGCGATACAAAGTACAGTCTCTGTTTTGAAAATTTGTTTTACCTTCTTGATAAGTTTCATATTATACTCTTTCCGATTCGCTATGACATAATATAATAAAATACGTTAACAATTCCGAACAAATTCTACTCCAAACCACTGAGAAAATCAACATAAATGTTGCTATTGCAGGATAGGGCTTTCTTTGGTAAAATCAATGTTGCAATAGTTTGGTAAAAAAAAATATTTTATACAATAAGGACAGGGGTGTTATAGTGAAACTCAGTATAATAGTGCCATTTCATAGAGGAATACATTTTCTAAAGGATTGCTTTGAGAGTATCAGAGATCAAGGTTTAAATGGATTTGAGACCATTCTGGTCCTTGACCATGTGAAGGAGGATGTCTTCACACTGGTTAGTGAATACCAGGACATCAATCTCAGAATAATCGAGCTTTACGAACCCGTAAAGCAAGGCTACATAGTTGATGATATGGATATTGACACTAATAATTATCTGACAGGATATAGCGGAGTTGGTGCTGCCAGGAATGCAGGACTTAGGGAGGCAGCAGGCGAATACGTATATTTTCTTGATAGTGATGACTATATTCTTAGTGGTACACTGCCCTTACTATTAAAGGAAGCACAGGAACAGCATTCTGATTTTACTTATGGTAGGAAGACCTCCTCCTGGTTTCGAAGAGATACATATCTGGCTTCCATAGCGGAAAAGGATGATACTGCAGCTACTGAGGAACAGGATCAAGAGGGAGAAGCAGAGATTGAAGAAAAATTGAACACTAGGGAACGAAAGTGTTTGATGGTGAAGGACGAATTGGAACAAACTCTGTCTATTAAGGATCAGACTACCTTAGTGAAAATGTCGGATGCGTATTACACCTTGTTTGTTTCTAGAAAGGGTCTTAAGAATGTATCAGTTCTTGGGATTATGTTTAATAGAGACTTTTTAAGTAAGAACTGTATCAGATTTAATGAGGACTATACTTTTTTCACTGATCTATCTTTTATACTCCGAGCATTAGACAATGCCGATACTTACTCCTTCGTAGAGGGAGCAATTTACGTGAAAAGAAAACATAACGATCCAATTAATTATCCGGCACTAACCCAGATTAAGACGGATGAACGCTTTGATGAGTATATTAGGGCATACCGTGAAGCCGTGGAGCTGACTAGAGAAAATCTCCCATTAAGGAAGTATCTAGAGGAGAAGCTGATTGACTACTTTGCCAGAACCTATGCTCCGCGTTTAAGAAGAAGCCAGAAGGCTTCCTGGAGGCAGGAGCGCTTCTTAATTATGAAGGATTGCATGTCTGAGGTTAATCCCACACATATTAAGTCACTTAAGAGCTATAAAAAAAGAATCGTGAAAGCTCTGATTAAGGGGAATGTCAAAAAGGCTACGCTTGCTGTTAATATACATCTGGGTTATAAGAAGCTTAAGAAGATACGAAAGAACAGAAGGGTTTTATCCTATTATTTATATCATAGAGTATTTCATAAGCTACCCATGAAGGATAATTGGGTATTGTTAGAAAGCTTTTTTGGAAAGAGCTATTCTGATAGTCCAAAATATATTTATGAATATTTATGTAAAAATTATCCTGGCAAATATCGTTTTATCTGGATAATTAATAAACGTACTGAAATTCCATACCATCCGACCAAGGTTAAACGCTTCAGTATTCGATATGCTTATTACCTTTCACGCAGTAAATATACTGTTTTTAATGTCAGACAGCCAGAATGGGTGAAGAAGAGGGAAGGCAATATCTTCCTAGAGACCTGGCACGGAACTCCTCTGAAGAAGCTAGTGTTTGATCAGGATGAGGTTATGGGTGCATCTCCACTTTATAAAGCACAATTTTACAAACAGTCTAGAGTATGGGACTACCTGGTGTCGGCAAATCATTTCTCAACAGAAGCCTTCCGAAGTGCATTCCGTTATGATAAGGAGATTCTGGAATACGGTTATCCCAGAAATGATATTCTCCACAGCGAAAACAAGGAAGAACTAGCTTTAAAAATTAAGAAAAAGCTAAAAATTCATGAGGGGAAGAAGACAATTCTATATGCTCCTACTTGGCGAGATGATGAGTATTATGGCCGTGGTGAGTATAAGTTTGCCCTCAAACTAGACTTGAAACTATTACAGAAGGAGCTTGGTCCGGATTATGTGGTGCTGTTAAGGACGCATTACTTTATAGCAGATTCACTAGATTTAACCGGTTTAGAGGATTTTGCGATCAATGTCAGTAAATATGATGATATCTCAGAGCTTTACCTGATTTCTGATTTGTTAATTACAGATTATTCATCTGTATTCTTTGATTATGCTAACTTAAAGAGGCCGATTTTATTCTTTACATATGATCTCGATAAATACAGGGATATGCTCCGTGGTTTTTATATGGATATCGAAACTGAAGTACCCGGTCCATTGCTATTTAGTAGCGAGGAAGTATTGGAGTCAATCCGTAATATTGATATGATATCCAAAGAATATAAGAATAAATATGATGCATTCTATGAGAGATTCTGTGGACTAGAGGATGGGCATGCATCAGAGAAGGTAGTTAAGAGAGTCTTTAACAACGATGTCGAAGACACTTCGCTATTATAAGCTTAGCAGACTATGGGGTGTGAATATCTCGAGTATTGATGCTCAATTCTGGAGACAAATGGTGATAAAGTACAGAACTGAATTTTGATGTAGAAAAGTGTAATTTACTGTTATATTTTTGTGCATCTATACAAAATTATAATCTGAGATACTGTTAGCATAAAAAAATGGTAACTGTTCAGTGCCTTCGCAGTTACATGGCATCTTACGATGCCTATGCACACAAAACGGATAAAATACATCCATTTTGGCGCCGACTCACTCGAATCCACTGCGTGATTCTCGGGGGTTCTGAATAGTTACAAAAAATGTTGCCTATTTCATAAGTATTTTCTGGAATGTGGAATTGAACTGATAGACTTTAAGGTAGAGTTTGGTAGATATAAGAGTCAAATAATTCTTGCGGATGAGATATCTCCGGATACCTGCAGACTCTGGGATGTAACTACCCATGATAAGTTGGACAAGGATCGTTTCCGCAGAGATCTTGGTAAGGTCGAGGATGCCTATCAGGAAGTATTAATTGTTAATTAGTATATATGCGTAAACATGAGAGGGATGTAGTTATTATGAGATATCAGGCAGAAGAAGAAACAGTAAGAGTTTTAGGAAGAACCATCATGAAGGATGGAGTAAGATACTTAGGGTATTCCTGCTCTGCAATCGAATTTCAATTTGTGGGTAGGAAGGCAGATGCCGTCCTTGTGACGGATTCAGACAGCAGACCGGAAGAGCATTATGCTTGGCTTGCTGTATTTATCAATGATGAGACAATGCCCTCCAAGCGATTTTGTCTTAGCAGGCAGGAGGATTCCTATGTTTTGTATGAAGGAGAAGAGGAAGCCCTAGTTACCATAAGACTTGTCAAATATTCAGAAAGTGCTTTTGGAATGGTTGGTATTAAATCTATTGGTGTTGATGGCAGTAATCCCATCAGACCTACTCAGAGCAAGAATATTAAACTTGAATTTATTGGTGACTCCATCACCTGCGGATATGGGATTGAAGGGAAATTAGGTATAGACTCTTTTAATACTGCACAGGAGAATCCCTGGAAGGCGTATGCGGCAAGAACAGCTAGAGCATTAGATGCAGACTACAATCTGGTTTCTTGGAGTGGAATAGGTATTATATCAGCATGGACTGATCAGGAGGAACCTATTACAGATTGGCTGATGCCGGAGCTATACGCATATACGGACAAGGCTATGGATATTGTATTGGGGAATAAAGTATTGGCAGTATGGGATAATAGCCACTTCATACCTGATTGTATTATAATGAATATTGGGACTAATGATGCAAGCTATACCAGGAATATGAAGGATAGAGTTGCACTTTTTGGCAATAAATATTATGCTTTTCTTAAGCAGGTAAGAGAACTTAATCCAGAAACTAAAATCCTCTGTACACTTGGAGTGATGGGACAGGAATTGTTTGGTGAGATAGAATACCAGATTAGCCGTCTTCAATCTGAAGGATACGAGGGACTCTATTCTATGGTTTTCGAGCTTCAGAATGAACTGGATGGAATAGGTTGTGACTGGCACCCCAGTAGTATTACCCATGAGAAGATGGCTGCTAGACTGGAAGATAAGCTTCGTTCTATTTTGTAATAGAACAGGTCATTTCCAACCTTTAACATGAACCTGGAGGAATTGAAAGCATCCATGGAACCTACGAAATATACCGGACGCGCGAAGGAACAGACGGAAGAGTTCATTGCGATAATACAGCCAATTATCGAGAAGAATAAGGATATGCTTGGCTTTAAGGCAGAAATAAAGGTCTGATACACTGGTGCATAGGTCGTTACTGTTCACTCGATAGTCAGAGCGAGGTGTTTTACGCAAGTAAAACCCGAGAACTTCATGCACACAAAGTGCTCTTTTAGCACTTTGTGTGCATAATTGTTGCTGTGAACGAGGTACGAGTGAACAGTAACCATAGGTCAGATTTTACTTGTAGTATATGGATAGCTTGATTGACTATGTAAATGAGCAATGCTATAATAGACAGGAAGAAACTTGAAGGCTTTGAAAAGCCTCTGGTGAGTAAAAACCATTGAAATGAGGTGTAATAGATATGTTTTGTACGAAGTGTGGAGCAAAAAATGATGATGGAGTTAAATTCTGTTACCAGTGTGGTAATCGATTGAATGAGACTGTTATGAATGATCATACTCAGTCGCAGGGACCAGCCTATAGCCAGCCACAGGAACCAGCCTATAGCCAGCCGAAGGGACCAGCCTATAGCCAGCCACAGGGACCAGCCTATAGCCAGCCACAGGGACCAAGCTATAGCCAGCCACAATCCATGTACAATCAGTCTGTCGGGCAGGAGATTAACCTCCCAAAAAAGTCCAAAAAGCCTTTATTTATAGGTTTAGGTTCTATTGCTTGTATTCTATTAATTATAGCTATTATTTCTTCTTTCTCTGGAAAAGGTAAGGTCCTAGATAATATCACTGACGCTGCTAAGGGGATGCTTAAAGCTAAAAGCTTTGAATTTACTATAGGAATTACTGATGGTCGTTATGATAAAGAAGAAGTTAGTGGAATTGTCGAATATGATTTTGATAAAGAAAAATTAAATTTTGATATTGAAACAAATGAAGGTATGAGGCAGATCTTATATGACGGAACCATGTACGAGGTTGAAGGTTCATATATTAACGACCGAGAAGATTTAACCTATGAACTCGAACAGTTATTTAATAGTTTTGATGAATATAATGATGCGCTAGATGGAATTTCTAAGGTTGATTGGGAAGACATTATTGATGAAACCGGATTATCTATGTTTGTTGATACGGATGAATTTGGAAAATGTGTTAAAAAATTTGAAAAGAATTTGAATAGCAAGTCTTATTTTAAGAAAGTCTGTAATGAGTTCTCAGCCAAAAAAACGGGTAAAGGAATTACCTATTTCTTTGATGTGAATGTCCCTAAATTAGTTGAGTCAGTAGCTGATACCTTTAATCCTGCTATTGAATATAATTTAGATAGAATTATGGATGGTATATTAGACGAGGTAGATATTTTTGATAAATTAGTAATTGAAATTACGATTAAGGATGATAAGCTAGTAGGAGCTGAAGTAAATATTACAACGGAAGACTATAACGGTGAACCCTTAAGAAATAGGTTTACGCTGGAAATTAGTGATTATGGAAAAGCTTCTATAAATGAGCGCGAGATAAAGAATATTATTAATACAATTTGGGATTAATTAAAACAGAATATGAGTAAATGAAAACTGCCGGCTTATAATTGCCGGCAGTTTTTTAGAACGATTCGACTTTACATCCGACATGTTCTATCTGGTCTCGGATATCCTCTACATTAGCAGTACTGGTATAATCTACATCAATAGAGCTCGTCCTGAGATCGACATTTACCTTTTTCACACCGTCCAGGTCATCTAGGACATTTTTTAACTGAGTTTTGATTTGATTATTTCTTAAGCCGTTTACATTATAGTGGATTCTATTCATAATTTGTACCAGCCTTTCCAGGAAAAATCCTTAAACTCTTGTATGAAAATGGGTATATGACTTGAGGATAGGAATCCTCAATAATAGTCTCTGATACATCTAATGATTTTATTATAAGAATATAAATGTATTTACATTATATTATCGCATGGTTTATAATGTAAAAATATCTGGAAATCAAGACAGTGGAAGGATTAATGGCACCGGTTAAAAATTTGAGCAGATGTAGAAATAAATTAGTGGGTGAGGCTAACTTTATGCCCTTGTATGAGAAAGAACACAATGATATAATTAATACATATTATTATCATAAACTCCATAAGGAGATATTATATGCATGTTGATCTTGAATACTATAAAATATTTTATCATGTAGTGAAAGCTGGAAGCTTTACTATGGCAGGAGAAGAGCTATGTATCTCCCAACCGGCAGTAAGCCAGGCAATAAAGCTTCTTGAGAACAATCTGGGAAGCAAGCTATTTGTCCGAATACCTAAAGGAGTAAGATTGACTCCAGAAGGAGAGGTATTGTTTAGCTATGTACAGAAGGGATATGAGTACATTCTACTAGGCGAAGCTAAATTTCAGAAGATGCTAGACCTAGAAAATGGTGAAATCAGAATTGGGGCCAGCGATATGACCCTTCAATTTTATCTGCTACCATATTTGGAGAAATTTCACGAGAAATTCCCTGGGATCAAGGTAACAGTAACCAATGCTCCCACACCAGACACCTTAGAATATCTATATGAGGGGAAGATTGATTTTGGAGTAGTAAGTGAACCCTTTCAGGCAAAACCAGAGATTGATATAGTTAAGATTAGGGAGATCCAGGACACCTTTATAGCTGGACATAAATTTATACACTTGGCGGATAAGAAACTGGATTTTAAAGCTTTAGAGGAGCTGCCTATTATCTGTCTTGAACATAATACTAGTACTAGAAAGTATATTGATGAATTCCTAAAAACCAATGAAGTCGTCTTGAAGCCTGAGTTTGAGCTTGCAATGAGTGATATTATCGTGAAATTTGCCGGACGAAATCTGGGAATTGGATGTGTAGTACAAGATTTTGCGAGAGAATATATTGATAGTGGTAAACTATTTGAATTAAGGTTTAAGATTGATATACCGAAAAGACATTTTTGTATTATTACCGGTAGTCAGAACCCCATGTCGAAAGCAGCGAAGGAATTGCTAGGAATGCTGGGGACGAACTAAATAAACTATAGATTTTTTAATCGCTAGATTTGTGCTACCCCAAAATCACGGTACTTTGGCAGCATTTGCAGCCAATAAATGGATATAGATGGCTATTTTCACAAGTTAAATTTAAGCCTTCGAGCAAGTCGCAGGCATGGATGTTAGTGTATAGGATTAAGGAGGGACTAATGAAGAGGATTGCAAAATTTGAAAAAGTAAGCATAGAACAATTCATGAATAGTTGGTTGGATACATTCTATGATAACGAAACAAGTGATAAAGATGAATTAACTGAGAAGATAAATCACATATATAATAAATTGAAGTTACCTAAGAGAGCTACCA
>DATESP010000118.1:0-2216 GCA_035270645.1 Mobilitalea sp.
CTTTGCTTTCGCAGATTCCTGTTCACCACGGTACTGTGCTTCCTGTACCTCTTTCGCTTTCATAGCTGCACTGACTTCAGTTTGAGCTTCGAGACGGGCTCTCTCGCCTTCTTTTGTGGCTTCTGACTTCTGAATAGATTCTTCTTTCTGAGCCATAGCCTGAGCAATTTCAGCATCCTTCTTCTTCTCAGCAATCTGCTTAGCACCAAGTGCTTTTATGTAACCATTGGTATCGTTGACATCCTTGATGGAGAAATCCTTTAATTCAAGTCCCATCTCTCCAATCTTAGTACCCACAACCTCCTGCACTTTCGCAGAAAAGGCTTCACGATCATTATATATCTGTTCTACCGTCATGGATGCCACGATCTCACGGAGCTTACCTTCTAGGATTAATGTTACCTGTTCAGAGATTGAATCCTGAATCTGAGCTTCATTTGACCCAATAAATTGCTCAATTGCGGCATAGATACTCTCAGGTGTATTTCTAACCTTAATTACAGCAGTACCTGCTACATCGATGGGAACTCCCTGAGATGACATCGTCTGAGTCGTGTTGATATTCAACTGCATATTACCCAAGGATATCGTATCAGTTCTTTCCAACACCGGAATAACAATTCCACCACCACCGGTGATTACCTTCTTTCGCATACCTGTTACAACCATTGCTTTGTCCTGTGGTACCTTCTTCCACATACGTAAAATGCTTGTCAGAATTGCCAAACCTGCACATACAGCAACAATCGTGATGATGATAGGGGCATAATCCAACTCTGATGATAATAAAATCATTTTAATCCCTCCACTTAATAATATTGTTAATAGTTTCCTTATTACTCATATTTATTCTTTGGTTCGATGATAATAACTCCATTCTTCAATTCAATAGCCTTAACAATTCGACCGGTTTCAAGCTTTAGCATTTCGTCCTTGCATTTCGCCGGGTAACTTACTAGGATGTTGTTTAGCGTCAGGAAACTTACTGTACCTAACTGTCCTGGAAGTATCGTATCTATCACCTTACCGTCATATAACACTATTTCATTTTCACTGGCGCAGTCATTTCTTTTTTGGACCTTTCTTAAGGTCTTAATGAGTGACTGTACAATTACCGAAGCCACATATCCGGCTATCAGTGCTATCACTAGGGTTACTATTATCCCTTTTTCTCCATAGGACCTAATCGCACCTACTGCACCAAAGGTTATTGCCAAGGCTGATAGTGACATTAATGAGGATGGAAATAATCCAATAGATATGAATCCACCCGAATCAGCTCCGGTGCCCATATCTACTCCAGAACCTGAGCCGATCTCAGTGTCCACATCCAAGTCGGTATCTAGATCTAAGCCTGTATCGACATCTACGCCTAAATCAACATCAAAGTCTAAATCAACATCTACATCCATATCTGCACCTACATCAGTATCTACCCCATCACTGAAAAATCCAAATAAGGTACTTACGAATGGAAGTACTGCGCCTCCGACAAGAAAGCATAGATACATCGTTATCACAATCCGTTTCCCTCCTTTATCAAATTTATTCTAGTATATCAGACTTTGGATATATTGTGGTGGTTTTAATCAAATTTTTACATTATTACAACCTCATTCTAATTTATGTAATACGCCCGTCATATGTTGAGTAATGGCTCCGCCTTGCAGAGTATTTTTATTATGTATGACGAAATTTTCTCTTCAACAAGATGAACCGGCAAGCCGGTTCATCTTGTCATGAATAAAAGAAGCCGATTGACCTGCAATCGACTTCTTTTATCTATATAATTTAATTTTTAAGTATGTTTCGGAAGCTTACGTACTGTTTCATTTTGAGGTTTGCTCCTACTAATTCCAAACTAAGTTTTTACTCGGTGACCAATGCATATGCAGATATTTTACGTATGCGATAGGTAATCAGCATAGAAGTCAAATAAGATATCATTACGATAGCAGCTGCGAATATAGCAAACCATACCGGAGTAATAATATAGTCGGCTTTCATAACCCCCATACCTTTCTGTGCTAACGACATGATAGGATTTGACAGAGTAGCCCCAAGTATACTTCCTGCGCATACACCTGCAATAACAGGAGGCAGTAAACCAAGTGAAAGCTGATTCATAAGCTGGAAGGTAGTAAAACCGATGGCTTTCTGGATTCCAAGATCACGTTTCTTACGCGTTACAGAGGAATTGATTACAAAATACAGTA
>DATESP010000119.1:0-2823 GCA_035270645.1 Mobilitalea sp.
ATTATAACGCGCAATAATACCCGTAATAACAAATCGCAAATACAACTCAATAATATAACGCATATATAGAAAGCTAAGGTGTATTATGAGCAAATATTTATATGAGACACATCTTCATACAAAGGAAGCCAGTGCCTGTGCACGGATCGGTGGAGTTGAGCAGGCTAGATATTATAAGGAAGCAGGATATTCAGGCATTATCGTTACGGATCACTTCTTTAACGGAAATAGCTGTGTCCCTAAGGATTTACCATGGGAGGATCGGATTGACTTATTCAGCAAGGGGTACGAGAACGCCAAGCAGGAAGGAGACCGGATAGGCCTTGATGTTTTCTTCGGTTGGGAAGCAGGTTTTAAAGGGACGGAATTCCTGATTTACGGTCTTGATAAGGAGTGGCTGAAGAAACAGCCGGATATATTGTCCTGTTCTGTGGAAGAGCAATATAAGAAAGTTCACGAAGCAGGTGGATTTGTCGTCCACGCTCACCCTTTTCGTATACGTTCATACATTTCTGAAATACGATTGTTCCCGGACTCTGTTGACGCAGTTGAAGTAATCAATGTAGGCAACGGAAATCAAGAATATGACAGGAAAGCCTCTGAATATGCCGAAAAATATAAATTATATAAAATAGCCGGTAGCGACGCACATGGTGGTGAAAAATGTCACAGTGGAATAGCCTTCATGCATAAAATAGTAAGCATTCAAGATTATATAGACAGTATTAAGTCACGTGAATATGAGTTACTAGAGATACGATAATTGTAACTGTAAAGGTATTGAACAGTTACCAATAATTATGCCTTAAAATTAGGCAGAATATAAATTATAGGAGGTCCATTATGAAGAAGCCATTTGTTACACTGGAACAATTAAAAGAGATTACCAAGGAGTTTCCTACACCGTTTCATATTTATGATGAAAGAGGAATCCGTGAAAACGCTAGAAAGCTCCATCAGGCGTTTGCCTGGAACCCTGGTTATAAAGAGTTTTTTGCTATTAAGGCTACACCAAATCCGTTCATTATTAACATACTGAAGGAGGAAGGCTGTGGAGTTGATTGCTCCTCACAGACAGAGTTAATGATGAGTGAGGCACTCGGTTTTTCAGGAGAAGAGATAATGTTTTCTTCCAATGATACTCCTGCAAAGGAATTTATAAAAGCAGTCGAATTAAATTCTACGATTAATCTAGATGATTTTACGCATATTAATTTTTTGGAGAAGAATGCAAAAATCCCAGAAACAATCTGTTGCCGGTTTAATCCTGGCGGTGTATTTAAGACTGCTAATGGTATTATGGATAATCCGGGAGATGCCAAATATGGCTTCACCAAAGAGCAACTCATAGATGGGTTTACTATATTGAAGGAAAAAGGCGTTAAGAAGTTCGGCATTCATTCCTTCTTAGCCAGTAACACAGTTTCCAACGAATACTATCCTATTCTTGCGGGCATTCTATTCGAACTGGCCGTGGAGCTTAGGGATAAAACCGGAGCAGACATCAAATTCATCAATTTATCAGGCGGTGTAGGTATCCCTTATATGCCTGATCAGGAACCCAATGATATCCTGGCAATCGGTGAAGGTGTAAGATTAGCCTACGAAAAGATTCTGGTACCTGCAGGCATGGGAGATATAGCTATTTATACAGAATTAGGCCGTTTTATGTTGGGACCTTATGGACATTTGGTTACAACTGCACATCATGAGAAGCATATCTATAAGGAATATATCGGTGTGGATGCCTGTGCAGTTGATTTGATGCGACCTGCCATGTACGGCTCCTACCATCATATAACAGTAATGGGGAAGGAAGAAGCCCCTTGCGATTACAAATATGATGTTGTCGGCTCCCTTTGTGAGAATAATGATAAGTTTGCTATTGACCGTATGCTTCCGAAGATAGATATGGGGGACTTGATTGTTATCCATGACACAGGAGCCCATGGTTATGCCATGGGATATAACTATAACGGAAAGCTTAAATCAGCTGAAATTCTGCTGAAAGAGGATAAATCAGTTCAATTGATCCGTAGAGCAGAGACTCCTAAAGATTATTTTGCAACCTTTGATTTTAGCGATATATTGACAAATATTTAATAAGGTTTATTGCGATGGAATATTCATAAAAGTAAAGAATATTTTATAGGGTTTATAGATAAGATATAATGTAACTTTTAAGCGGGTGAATATTGATAATAAGCCTTTGCATTACCCGAAATGCTTGAATTGACAGAATTTTATAATGTTGACAAGACACAACTGATACGATATAATACTTTGAATGTATTGTATGTTTATTATAGCAGTGTGGAGGAAGGGTGTTTTATAATGGTTGAAAAGAAAAACATATTGACTTATGCGGGACTTCGACAATTGGAAGACGAACTTCATGATCTTAAGGTATTTAAAAGAAAAGAAGTTGCTCAAAAGATTAAGGAAGCAAGGGAACAGGGGGATCTTTCCGAGAATGCTGAATATGATTCTGCGAAGGACGAACAGAGAGATATAGAAACTAGAATCGATGAGATCGATAAAATACTTAAGAATGCAGAAGTAGTGGTTGAGGATGAAGTAGATGTAGCTTTTATTAATATTGGCTGCCAAATCAGAATATTTGATATGGAATTCCAGGAAGAGCTTGAATACAAACTGGTAGGATCTACGGAAGCTAATAGCCTAAGAGGGAAGATTTCCAATGAATCCCCGCTTGGCATGGCTTTACTTGGAAAAGCTGTGGGCGAAGTCGTTGACGTGGAAGCTCATACCGGTACAATCAAGTATAAGGTTTTAGAGATAACAAAATCCAATTAATAGTTT
>DATESP010000120.1:0-2247 GCA_035270645.1 Mobilitalea sp.
GTATCCTGTTATGAGTGGATGACCATAGAAGATTCAATTGATTATTCAAGGATTTATCAGCAGCGTTTTACTGTGCTTAAGAAAGCATATTATAGAAGTGGGCATTCAGCTACTAAGGAGTATACCACCTTCTGTCTGGATAATGGATTCTGGTTGGAGGATTATAGTTTATATATGGCCTTGAAGGAGCATTTTAACAATCGTGAATGGCTGCTTTGGGATATGGATATCAGAGACAGACACAAGGAGGCTGTGATTCATTATCAACAGCTATTAAATGAAGAGATAGATTTCTGGAAATTCTGCCAGTTCAAGTTTCACGAGCAGTGGAACCGACTGAAGGAATACGCAAATAAAAAAGCTATAAGTATGATTGGAGATATTCCACTGTATGTAGCTATGGATAGCTCGGATGTATGGGTTCATGGTGAGTTGTTTGAATTGGACGAACGAAAGAATCCAATTAATGTGGCCGGAGTACCACCAGATGCATTCTCTGATCTGGGACAGAGATGGGGTAATCCTTTATACCGATGGGATGTCATGGAACAAAATGATTTTTCCTGGTGGAGGGAGAGGATGAATATCTCCGCTAGCCTTTACGATGTGATTCGAATTGATCATTTTATCGGAGTTGTGAATTACTATTCCATACCAGTAGAGAGTCCGACTGCGGTAACGGGTGAATGGAGAATCGGTCCTGGAAAGAAGCTAACAGATGCACTACAGGAATCCATACGTGATGCTAAAATCATTGCAGAGGATCTTGGAGTACTGACACCAAATGTCAAGGAGTTAATTGCTGAAACTGGTTATCCAGGCATGAGGATTCTTGAGTTTGGGCTGGGGGGTCCGGCAGACCATGAATATCTGCCACATAATTATAAGGATGTGAATATTGTTGCATATACAGGAACCCATGATAATGAGACCTTAGCCGGTTTCCTACTAAACATGGAGGACAGCCAACTTAAATTTGCTTATCGGTATTTTGGTGCAAACTCGAGGGAAGAGCTTATCCCAGCAATTATTCGATCATTGTATTCCAGTATCGCAGATGTGGTTATTATTCAAATGCAAGATTTGTTAGGACTTGACAATTCAGCAAGAATGAATCTTCCAGCTACCATCGGTGACAACTGGAAATGGCGAATGAAGAAAAGTCAGTACAATGAACTAAAGGAAGATATGCTTTTGGAACTAGCAAGAATATTTGCACGTACACCAAAGCCATGGAAGCCAGAATACTAGGAGAATAAACTATCACAAGTCTCTTAACATAAGGAGGAGATATGGATAATAATTTTAAGAGGAATGTTGAAATAGTATTAGATTTAGATTATGGAAAGACTATAAAGCAAGCCAATATAACTGAGCTATATAATGCGGTTTCTAAGGCTGCCATGAATACATTAGGCAGGGACTTCGGAATATCAAATAAGAAGAAGGTATGCTATCTGTCAGCAGAGTTTTTAGTTGGCCGACTTGTTTATAGCAATCTATATAATATGGGACTTCTGAATCAATTTGTAGAGTTGATGGGTGAGAATGGTATAGATATCCGTATTTTTGAGGATATCGAGGATGCTGCACTCGGTAACGGAGGACTTGGTCGCTTAGCCGCCTGTTTCCTGGATTCCGGTGCCACCATTGGAATTACGCTTAACGGATATGGAATTCGGTATAAATACGGTTTGTTTAAGCAGTATTTTGAGGATGGCTTCCAAAAGGAAGTAGCAGATGACTGGCAGAGCTTCGGTGATCCTTGGTCAATAAGAAAAGAGGATGAGAGGGTCAGGATAGATTATAAGAATCAATCTGTCTATGCAGTGCCTTATGACACACCGGTAATCGGCTATGGTGGAAGAACAATTAATACACTTCGCCTGTGGCAAGCAGAACCCATTGAAAGCTTTAATTTTGAACTATTTAATGATATGAAATATAGTAAGGCACTAGAGAATAAGAATGAAGCAGAGACAATTAGTAGCTTGCTTTATCCTAATGACAATAATGACGACGGTAAAAGGCTTCGATTGAAGCAGGAATATTTCTTTGCTTCTGCATCTATGCAGGATGTATTAAGAAGCTATGTGAAGAAGCATAAAAATGACTACAGTTATTTTTCAACTGAATATGCAGTACAGTTAAATGATACCCACCCAGTGATTGCTATTCCCGAACTAATCCGTCTATTGATGGCAGAGGGTGTAACCTTTGCAAGAGCATTGAAGATTGCTCGGGAAA
>DATESP010000121.1:0-14001 GCA_035270645.1 Mobilitalea sp.
GTCAGTTTCCTTGCAATAGCAAATGACGAATATCCCTCAAGGAACCATTTGTAAATCAACCTTACTGTTTCCGCCTCTTCTTCATTTATCTTAAAGCCCTTGTCATAACCGAGGAAATTCTTATAAGCAACACTCGCCCGACCATCTGTAAATCTCTTTCTCTGCCCCCAAGTCGTATTTTCTGAAATGCTTCGACTTTCCTCTTGCGCCAATGAGGACATTATTGTAATAAGAAGCTCTCCCTTGGCATCAAGGGTTGAGAAACTCCGTAACCCACATCCTTTTCCCATCAGTCTTAATCGTAATCGCCCCACTCTCAAATGTAATAATCACTTCACTTTCCATATCATCTAATCTTTCTAGCAGCTCCTCATGAGGATGTCCATACCGGTTATCCTCTCCGCATGAGATTAGGGCATATTCAGGCTTTATTATCTCAAGAAAATCCTCCATAGTGGAATACTTAGAACCATGATGAGCCACCTTGAGCACATCATAATCGGTAGTAACCGACTCTCCAGTATTCTTTAGTTGCTCCATAATAAGCTTTTCCCCATCGGCTTCTACATCTCCGGTCGCTAGCATTTCAAACCTTCCATAGGAAATACTCAATACAGTTGAATAAGAATTCGCAGAGGTATACCGGTAGCCCTTGGCCGGGTGCAAACATTGAATTCGTAATTTACCTTCCTCTATCAGATCTCCAGCACTGATATATAGGACTTTTACACTGTACGCTTTGGCCAGCTCCTTAAGCTCTAAATAGGAAGGCAAACTGATTTCTATATTAGGAAGAACAAGATTACAGATTTCAATTTTCTTTCCCTGTATTAGCTCCATAAGTCCACTGATATGATCCCAGTCAGTATGGGTGACGATTGCATAATCTATATGGTCTACTCCCTGTGAGAGAAGAAAGGGCTGAAGACGATAGGTACCTACCTGTTTGATATCCAAGCTGCCACCATCGATTAGATAGGTGGTTCCCGTTTCGTTTTTCATAAAGATAGCTTCTCCCTGTCCTACTTCAAGCATCATAATTGTTAAGTCATGATTAGGTTTTGGAAGTACCAGAATAAGCACAGCTGCAACCAGTAATAGTAATATAGGTTTCTTCTTATACTTAGTAGCTCCCCAGATAAAGGCGGTCAGGAGTAGTAAAAAGATGATTATCCGGATATTCTCCGGTCTTCCGGTGGTATAGAGATTGTACGGAATCTTGCTGCCTAGCCTGCATAACCATTCATACATCTTCAGAAGGTAATTAGCCCCACCAATTAAGAACACACCAAGCCTTAAGGAAAGCAGCCCCACTACTCCTGCCAGAAGTGAGGATAGAACCAACAGAGTCATTGTAGGCAGGATTAATAGATTAATGAATACACTGTATATCGGAAGCTGGAAGAAGAATCGAAGTATCATCGGTAGTGTCATAATCTGAGCACTTATACTAATGAGTACTCCGTCAACCACCGGGTTTTTATATGTAAATACGCCCCTAATACATGGAAGTAGAACAGCGATTCCAAGCACTGCGCCAAAGGAAAGAAGAAATCCTGCAGAAAAAAGTTGGAGAGGATTTTGCAAAAGAATGAGGAGTGCACATAAGGAAAGTGCAGAAAGCATATCATATGTTTTCCCGAAGCTTCTAGCTAAGAGCATGATGATAAACATAACGACAGCCCGATTAGTTGAAACACTGAAATTCGTCAGTACCCCATAACTGTATATGAATAGAATAGATATGATAGTCGCAGGAAGTAATCCAGTCTTTAATTTTCTTAAGATAGCATAGATAGAGGCTCCGATTAGGGAGACATGAAGTCCTGAGATAGCTAAGATATGAGAGATACCATTTTCTTGATATAGACTTTTAGTCTCATCCTCCAGAAGATATTTTTCTCCAAGCAGCATAGCAATTAATGCACCTGCTTCCTTATCTGGTAGTATGGCATCATAGACCTTAAGGAGTTTTTGTTTGATTGTATTAAGAACGAGGTGATATTTTGAACATCTGGAATTAATAATTCTGATTTCATCTGCCCTCATCTTATAATTTATATTCTGAATCTTATAATACATTTTTTCGTCGAATTGGCCTGGATTGGTGGCCGAAGAAAATTTCTGGATTGTTCCTGAGACTGTAACCTCATTACCGACAAGATAATTCTGATTGTCTGAGCAATAGATAATCATATTCTCTACTGAATACGGAGCACCTCTTGATAAATAGAGTTCTATATTTCGTATATGTAATGTCTTTCCTCTCTTAGTCTCTATAACTAAGTCAACTTCACCGGTTAGTCTGCACGCAGCCTCCTCATCAAAGGCAGCATCTACTTCCGGCATCTCTATCCTATCTCCCATAGCGTAAAATCCCAGTACAAGAAATACCGGTAGGCACCAGAGGAAGCGATCCCTTTTGAGGGTAAGCCTAATCTTTATGAAAGACAACAAGAAAAAGCTAATAATATATACAAACAATACTAGAAAAATAAAATATATTGTTGGCACCCCATACCAAGCCATGATTAAGCCGCTAAGATATGCACCAAGCACCCATATTAAGGGCCTCTTTATCACCTATCTAATCCCCCCTTATACACAAAATACAACATTGCTAATTCCCGAAAGAACAAGGAGTTCACACTACTGTGTGGACTTCGTAGTTCATTCAGGGTGAATTATGTTTTTCAATAATTCATACTTCTTACAACATCGCCAATACCCGAAAGAACAAGGAGTTCACACCACTGTGTGGACTTCGTAGTTCTTTCCGTGTGAATTATGTTTTTCAATAATTCACACTATTTACTACCTTCTTCGATGATATCCAAATTACGTTCAAAAAATCCATTGAAGGGCTCGGTCACATCCTGATAGGCCTCCCTAAGGGTACTGTTAATATAGAACTGTACCTTATTAACATTTGGCAGTTCAACAAGAGAATTCACAATGGAATATAGGGTTACATCCCCTGAGACATCTGGTATTACATCCATGAATTTTTCATTGAAATCCACATAACAGATACCTTCTCTCGTAGTAACATCCAAGAGAGTCGTACCTTCAGGTATAGTATCTTTCATTCCGACTTCAACTGGTCCATTAATCAGCTGGTTAATTATCATTTCCTCTATCTTGCCTGTACCCGTATAAAAGATATTGGAATCAGAAGCCACCAAGGTCTTGCCATCCTCATCTGCATAATAAATGACTACTTTATAGTTTGTTTCTGTTCCGGTGCTTTCAATAATGTCTTCTGCCTTCATAAGTCCAATCTGTCTTCCATTGGAATCCTCCATCGGAAGGCCGTTAACATTAAAAAGTACATATTCCAATCCCGGTATTTGGCATAGTGTATAAACTATGGTAGCACGGCATAATACATCTGGAATACCTTGAAGTTCGCTATAGTAATTTGCCTCAAAATTAATTAAAAGACTGTTCTCATTGCTTACTTCGTAATCTTTGATAGTGACAGACTCAGGGATTGCCTTCTTATATACGACATTTTTGGGCTCTTCTCTCAATGCAACTAAGAGTTCCTTAACCAGTTCCTCTGTGGTTGTTCCTTTAGGTTTATATGTCTCACTAACAATACCCAAATTCTTACTGTCGATATAAAATATCTTATACCCTGTTGACAGAATCTCCTGGTCTGTATGAGTCTTCCGGTTACACCCGGTAAGTAATATAATCATGCCTAGCATAATAAAACACATCAATTTCTTCATCATGTCCTCCATGACGCCATTTATGGCATCTTAAGCCCGTCCTACACTTTTATGCAATATAGTTCATCGGAATTCTGACATTAAAGGTTGTACCCTCGCCCTCTTTGCTATATACCTTAATAGCACCACGATGCATTTGTATTACGTTCTTCGTAATTGCAAGGCCTAGGCCAGTTCCACCTGATTCTCTGGATCTTGCCTTGTCTACGCGGTAGAATCTCTCAAATATAAAATCCTGAGCTTCCTCTGGAATTCCTATTCCAGCATCAGATACCTTAATAAAGAAATATTTATGGTCAGCATTGAGTGAAACCCTGACCCACCCTTCCTCAGTGTTGTATTTGATTGCATTCTCAATCAAATTGGATATTGCCAGTGAAATCTTAACCTCATCCACTTCTGCAACAACCGGCCGGAAGCTTTCATAAATCATCTCAATATTTCGCATTTTTGCAATAGGCCTTAAGCGTTTTAATATCTGTTCTAACAAATCATTAATATTAATACTGGTAATATTCATATCACCTGCAGTCTTGTCCAGTTTAACCAGTGATAGCAAATCATTAATTATCTTATTCTCCCTCTCAATCTCATCGGTAATGTCCATCAGAAATTCACGGTAGAGGTCGACAGGTGCATCTTCCTGCATCAGAAGAGAGTCAGCCAGCACTTTAATTGAGGTTATTGGAGTTTTCAACTCGTGGGATACGTTAGAAACGAACTCCTGTCTTGAGCTTTCCAGCTTCTGCAGACGGGATACCATCTTATTGAAGGAATCAGAAATTTTCTCGATCTCGTCATATCCTTTGATGGATACTCCTTGATCCATAAAGCCCTCAGTCAAGCGATCTATGGAGCTTACAATACTGGTAAGTGGTTTCGTTAGCTTTCTGGAGAAAAAGATTGCAAAGACTACTATCAGAATTCCAAGGGTTGATGAGAATATAAGAGCTCTCTGTTCTAAGCTGTCCAAAATCGCCTTCATGTCCTTGGTAGAAGTGTTCATAACAATAGCACCGATAACCTTATTATTGAGGTTATCCGTGATTGGGTATGTCAATTTTAAGAAGTGGTTGTTCTTATCATAATCCTTTTTAGTTGTTCCGTTAAAGGATTGTATTACTTCTTCTGAAACGAGATATTTACCTTTCTCCAATCCATAGGAATCCTTAACAATATTAAGATTATTGTTAATAACTAGAATTCTACCTTGAAAAATCTCTGCCACTCGAATAATTTCAGCATCTGTCTCAGGTACTTCAGCAAAAGAAAGATATCCATTCTTTTGAAGTTTATTACTAAGAATATTGGCCTGGTTCTGTAGCTTAACCATTCTGCTGTCTAGCGTGTCCTCTTTATATTTGTCTAAGAGCGCTAATGAGAATAAAGTAAGCGGAACCATCCCCACAACAATAAATACCAGCAACATGTACGTTCTCATGCTGTTAAATGCGTGTAGTTTAGACCTGATCCTGGAAAAAATAGCCAACACCCCATTTTGTATGTATATATTTTGGTTCACTCGGATTGCTTTCAATCTTTTCCCTCAATCTTCTAATGTGTACATCCACAGTCCTTACATCACCGGGATAATCATAGCCCCAAACAATGTTCAGCAAATTATCCCTGCTATACACCTTGTTCGGGTTAAATATCAACAGCTCAAGCAGATCAAATTCCTTTGCTGTCAGATTGACTTCTTTGCCTGCAATATATACTCTCTTATTCTCACAATCGATCTTCATATCACCAAATGAAATTGTCCTATTATCTTCATTAGTAGCATTGTTTTTACTGCTTCGACGAATAATAGCCTTAATTCTGGCTTTGACCTCAAGAATGTTGAATGGTTTTGTGATATAGTCATCTGCACCATATTCTAGGCCTAGAATCTTATCCATATCGTCACCCTTTGCAGTTAACATGATAACCGGCATGGCAGAAAACTCTCTAATCTGCTGGCATACCTCGAATCCTGACAGCTTAGGAAGCATGACATCTAGTAATACTACATCATAATCCTTCTTTCTTGCAGCCTCCAAAGCTTCTTCACCGTCATAGGCACAATCAACCTCCATACCATCCTGCTCCAAGCTGAAGCGGATTCCCTTCACAATTAACTTTTCATCATCAACAACAAGTACTCTTTTAGCCATTCTTTCACCTCATTCTAAGTATGGTTGCCTTCGGTTTCAAACCCTAGCGTCCATGCCTGCGACTTGCTCGCAGGCCTAATTTAACGTATGAAAATTGCTTTTTATTTTCACACTACTTACGTTTAATCAACAGTTATATAAGAAGAAATCTGTTGAAACAACCCTTCTTTAATACCAGGAATGTTCATCAGGTCCTCTATAGATTTAAATTTACCATTCTTGCTACGATATGCTATTATGTTACCAGCTTTTGCTTGACCAATCCCTGGCAGACTCATGAGTTCCTCCTCATCTGCTTGATTGATGTCTATCATTTGAACTGTATCCTGCTGCTTTTCTCCATTATCGCCGGCAATATACTCCGTGGCGATATTATCGCCTTCGCTTAAGCTAATCACTTCATCCCGAGTAGGTATGTATATCCTCTGTCCATCCTCTAACAGCATGGCTTGATTGATATAATCCCCATCAGCATCACTTGCAAGTCCCCCTGCAAATTCAATTACATCCACTAGTCTGGCTCCGGAATCAACCCGATATACTCCTGGTTCTATCACTGCTCCACAAACATGAACAAAAATATACGATACTCCATCCAAAGTGCCATTCAGATTATTACTCTCCGCCTCGCTGGGCAACTCCGACTCACTTTTAACAGGAGCAATATCATCATTATTATCTTCCAAGGAAGTAGTAATGGTCGTATCTGCCTCCGCTTTCTGATAAGCACAGCTATAGCATATCCCTGCCAAGATTAAAATCAAGCAGGATAAGCCTGTTATAACAGCTTTCTTTTTCATAATCATCTTCCCCACTCGCAAGCATTCTACCTTGAAATAATTCAAGAATAATGCAAGGCGTTTCCATCAGAAGACTTAAAAAGTACCCTCTATACTTTTATGATTACTCAATTCTTATTTTACCTAAAGTATGAAGCGATTACAATAGGTATTTCAGCTAAAAGAGATTTTTTTTCTGTACGATTTCTCTATGAGCTATTTCCATTTGAAGGTGATTATTCCCGCTAAAATCATAAATAGCCCGATAAGTTTACGTCCTTCAAAGGGTACTCTCTCCAACCCACAGATTCCACATAATTCAACAAGATATGCTACAATAAGTTGAGCCGTTATTATAAACATATTAGCTCTTGCCGGTCCCAGAGCTTCCACACTTCTGATTACAGTATAAGTTATAACTGCTCCGATCGCACCTCCCAGCAGCATATATTTACTATCAATTTTCAAAAGTTCTGAAAAGCTGCCCTGCCTCCCTGTCGTAAACCAAGCTCCTAGGCATACTACCAATGCCGTAAATTGGACAAAGCTTGCACATACCCAGATACCAGTTTGTTTCGTAACCCCGGTATTGAAGACTCCTTGAATACTCATCAATGATCCTGAAATTATTGCGATTATAATACCCCACATAATACAATCAACCTTTCTAAATGTCTGGAATATGGTTTTCCTTACACTAAATGAGCATCTTGCCCTCCTTTTTAAGATTTCCAATTTTTATCGCTTCTATACAGGGGATATTGTGGCTTCTACTTCTATGAAAATAAAAACTGTCCTGAAAGTGTTACAATCCTTCAACTTCCATGTACAGAAGTTTATTAAAGATTGCCCTTTCAGGACAGTTTGTACAAGTATACTTAGGGCACACTTGAATATCTTATTTTCCTATCTTACTTAATACTCCATCCAGTAATTCTATCATCTCATCCACATGTTTTTCTTCAATCACCAGAGGGGGAAGGAATCGGATAATGTTACTACCTGCTGCAATTACAATCAGCCCCATATCCATAGCCTCCAATATAATATCCTTTACTGGAATGTTAAACTCCAGTCCCTGTATTAAACCAATTCCACGATGCTCTACTATGAAATCATATTTATTAGTAAGCTGATCCAGCTTCATAGGAAGATATGGTGCAACTACATTCACATTTTCCAGTACCATGTTACTCTCAAATAGATCGAACACCTTATTGACTGCTGTTGTTACAAATGGGTTGCCGCCATATGTGGTTCCATGATCTCCTGGCTCAAAAGCTGTCGCTACCTCTTCTGTTGCAGCAAATGCTCCAACAGGCACTCCACACCCAAGTGCCTTTGCACAGGTAATAATATCCGGTTTTATATCATAATTCTGATAGGCGAACATCTTGCCTGTCCGACCCATTCCACACTGCACCTCATCCAGAATAAGCAGGATATTGTTCTCGTCGCAAAGCTTTCTTACTCCCGTAAGGAATTCTGGGGTCGCTGAATATATACCACCTTCTCCCTGAACAGTTTCAAGGATAATCGCAGAAGTATTTTTCTTAACTAATGCCTTAACACTTTCCAGATTATTGAACTCGGCAAATACAACACCGCCTATAAGTGGTTCAAATGCTTCCCGGTATTTCTTCGTTCCGGTCACACTTAAGGCACCCATGCTGCGTCCATGGAAGGAGTGTTCCATAGAAATGATCTCACTTCCTGCTTCTCCGTACTTTTTATAGTAATATTTCCTGGCTAATTTAATTGCACCCTCAATCGCTTCTGTACCACTGTTTGTAAAGAATACGCGGTTCATTCCAGAGGCCTTTTTAAGCTTCTTAGCCGCCTCCGTAGCGGGTACATTGTAATAGTAATTGGAGGTATGCAGTAATTTATCGATCTGTGACTTCAAGGCATCTTTATATTCCACATTTCCATAACCTAAAGCAAAGACTGCGATACCCGCTGCAAAATCAAGATACTTCTTGCCTTCAATATCATATAGGTATACGCCCTCCCCCTTATCCAAAACAATTTGATAACGACTATAGGTGTGCATCAGAACCTTTTCTGCTTCCTGTATATATAGTTTCATATCCATATTAATTCCTCCCATATTATTGGACCGATTCATTCTCAAAGATTTTTTCTTTATGAACAATGGCAGTTCCGATACCTCGGTTCGTGAAGAACTCAAGTAGCAGGCAATGCTCCATTCTGCCATCCAGTATATGCACCCTTGACACTCCGTTTCTGACTGCATCGACGCAGTTCTTAATCTTAGGAAGCATTCCACCTCCTATAAAGCCGCTTTCCAACAGCTCATCAGCTCTTTCTAACGTCAATACAGATATCAAGCTGTTCTTATCCTTCTGGTCTGCATATACCCCTTCAATATCAGTTAAAAATACCAGCTTTTCAGCTCCGATAGCAGTAGCTACTGCACAAGCGGCATCATCGGCATTGATATTATAATTTTGGAAATTATCATCCAAACCGATCGGTGAGATGACTGGCACGAAATTGTTATCAATCAATGTATTGATTAAATCCACATTAACCTCTTTTACATTGCCAACCAATCCAATGTCCTGGCCATTTACTGTTTTTCTATCAACCTTAATGGTGGCTCCGTCCTTACCGCTAATACCAACTGCATTGACACCTAGCTTCTCCAGCATCTGTACTAAATTTTTATTGACCTTTCCTAATACCATCTCAGCCACTTCCATGGTCTGCTCATCCGTAACCCGTAAGCCTTCTACAAATGTCGAATCATGACCAAGGAGATTGAGCCATTTAGTGATTTCCTTACCACCGCCATGTACGATGATGGGTTGCATTCCGACCAGCTTTAATAGTGCTACATCCTTAATGACATTTGCCTGCAAACTTTCGTTAGACATTGCGCTGCCGCCATATTTTACAACTACCTTCTTGTTATTAAACTTTTGAATGTAGGGAAGAGCTTCTATTAGTGTCTGGGCTTTCATTAATATTTGATCCATATATTCCATGATGTGTTATCCTTTCAGGGTGCTTATTTAGGCTTACGAACGGTAGTCCGCATTAATTTTAACGTAGTCGTACGAGAAATCGCAACCCCAAGCGGTAGCTGTGGCAGTTCCCATCTTAACATCTGCAAGTGCCTTTACTTCTTTTGACGAGAGAATCTTGGTAGCAATCTCCTCAGAGTAATCTGTAGCCATACCGTTTTCAACCAGCTTAAGCTTACTCTCCTCACTCCCGATATATAGATCCACTGTGTCCGGATCAAAGCTTACTCCAGCATACCCCATAGCACACAGGATACGACCCCAATTAGCATCATTACCAAATACGGCTGTCTTAACCAGATTAGAGGTAATAATGGATTTACTGAGTGTTACTGCATCCTCTTCATTCGCGGCACCGGTAACAGTAACCTCCAGAAGCTTTGTAGCTCCCTCACCATCTGCAGCCGTCATCTTGGCAAGAGTTGTAGTAACTATATTTAATGCTTTGCAGAAATCCTTATAATTATCATTCTTCTGGATAATCTCTTCATTACCTGCTAAGCCATTCGACAGTAGAAGCAATGAATCATTGGTGGAGGTATCCCTGTCTACGGATATCATATTAAAGGTTTTCTTTACATCCTCACTTAATGCCGCCTGAAGAAGCTCCTTGCTTATGGCAATATCTGTTGTAACTACCGCAAGCATGGTGGCCATGTTCGGATGAATCATTCCTGAGCCCTTAGCCATTCCGCCAATCTTAACTTCCTTATCATCTACCATAAAGCTGACTGCACATTGCTTGGAATAAGTATCTGTAGTCATTATTGACTCAGCAGCCATAGTACCAGAATTGATACTATCATCTAATTCTCCGGCGATTGCTTTAATTCCCTCCTGTATTACACCGATTGGGAGCTGCTTTCCAATAACACCGGTAGAGGCTGTATATACTGTTTCAGTTGGGATTTTCAAAGCCTCAGCGACACCCTGAGCAATCAGCAAATTATTTTCTTCACCCTCTTTGCCGGTACACGCATTAGCTACTCCACTGTTTAGTATAACTGCCTGAACATATTGACTATCCTTGGTAACCTTCATATCCCATTTAACAGGAGCTGCCTTTACCACATTCGTGGTGAAGGTGCCTGCGCCCTTCGCGGGTACGGTAGAGAATATCAAAGCAAGGTCCTTCCTATTGTTCTTTATTCCTGCATAAATCCCCGCTGCCTGAAATCCTTGTGCTGCGGTAACACCACCATCTATTATTTTCATATTTACCCTCATTTCTGCGCTGCTTTTTGCGCATTCCAAGTTTGTGTGTGCGGAGCAGACACAAACTTGCTGAGTGAAAGATTTTATCTTTCACTCTTACCTCCGTTACTAGTTATTATCATTATCTAAACTTATTGAATAATAATTAAGGTCCTCTCTTAATTCCCAACCTATATTTCTCCAGAAATTATTAGCCAGATCATTTTCTCGGAAAGCAACCAATGCCAACTTATGAATTCCTTCTGCCTTCATTGCTTCCATAACCTTTATAGCCATCTGTCTACCGATTGTCCTTCTTCGAAAAGCAGGATCTACACAGGCATGATATATATAACCCCTCCTACCATCATGTCCACTAAGAATTACACCAGCAATATGACCCTCTTCCATGGATGCAAAGCATGTGTATTGGTTTCTAAGAAGAAACCTCTTGATACCCTCCTTCGAATCATCTAGATTTCTAAGACCGACTCCCGGAGTCTTTTGCCATAATCGATAAATTTCATCATAATCTTCGATTGTAAGTAGCCTAATCAAAATAGCACCCCCTACATATTTCTTTCTTTCATTAGCCTAAGGAAGAAATTATTTTTTATAATTATACATTAAAACTAATCTTTATGCAATACTTATTTTAAGTTTTTAATATTAATACCCTCTTCCAGAAGCTTTTCATAGATTTTGGCTATTGGAAATCCCACGATATTATAATAATCACCCGTTATTTCCTTTATAAATATTCCGAATTTACCTTGTATTGCATAAGAACCTGCTTTATCAAAAGGCTCACCGGTAGCTACATAAGCTTCTATCTGCTCCATTGTCAGCGGTTGTACGGTAACCTTAGTCGAGACAGCAAAGGAAATATCCTTATCGTTCCCATACTTACTTCTTATTATTATATATACACCAGTAATTACCTCATGTATGTGCCCGGATAACATACTCAACATCTGAACTGCATCCTCAGAGTCCTTTGGTTTTCCGAGTGCATTCCCTTGATAGAACACCATAGTATCTGCACCGATTATGATGTATTCTCCAGCAGGCCTGTCCATCTTGGCAGCTATATGCTTAGCTTTCTTCGCAGCTAGAGCTTGTACCATATCAGCTGGATCGGTCTCTGCAACTACCTCCAGTACATTTGCTGGCATGGTTTCATAGGGAATACCCATAATATCCATGATTTCCTTGCGTCGTGGCGACTCTGATGCTAAAATGACTCTATACATAAAATCTCCATTCCTTTCTTCTTTACCCAAAAAATCGGGTAGTACTCACAAATTTGGCGTGTGAGAATTGTTAATTTTAGCGTCCACGCCTGCGACTTGCTCGCAGGCCTAAATTCAACGTGTGAAAATTGCTTTTTATTTTCACACTATTATAGCGCAAATATCATGTATGTAAAAGGTATTTAAACAGTATACTATCTGCAAACTTATATTTTTAGAGATTTTTATACTTTTACTGATTTCACTATTGCATAATAATTAGTATTGTTGTATATTTAATCACATAAAGAAAGCTATTGCTTATTATTAGGAGGTTATTATTATGAAAGAAAAGGTTATTCTTGCTTATTCTGGCGGGTTGGATACTACCGCTATCATTCCCTGGTTAAAAGAAAACTACGATTATGAAGTTATCTGTGTCTGCATCGATGTAGGTCAGGGAAATGAACTTGATGGTTTGGAGGAAAGAGCTAAACTATCTGGAGCCACCAAATTATACATTGAGAATGTTATTGATGAATTTGTCGACGATTATGTAATTCCTTGTGTTAAGGCTAATGCAGTATACGAGAACAAATATCTGCTTGGAACTTCCATGGCAAGACCGGTTATCGCAAAGAGACTTGTCGAAATAGCTTTAAAGGAAGGCGCTACAGCAATCTGTCACGGTGCTACTGGTAAAGGTAACGATCAGGTACGTTTCGAGCTCACTATCAAAGCACTGGCACCTGAGCTTAAAATCATCGCTCCTTGGAGAATATGGGATCTCTCCTCCCGAGAAGAAGAGATAGAATATTGTTCACAGCATGGAATCGACCTTCCCTTCTCGTCAGATAACAGTTACTCCCGTGATCGAAACCTCTGGCATATCAGCCATGAAGGCTTAGAGCTGGAGGATCCTGCAAATGCTCCGAACTATGATCATCTTCTGGTATTGGGTGTATCCCCGGAAAAAGCTCCTGATCATGGCGAGACTATTAGCCTAAATTTTGAGAAAGGCGTTCCTACCGCATTAAATGGTAAGAAGATGTCTGCAACTGAAATTATTACAGAGCTTAATATGCTTGGCGGTAAACATGGTGTCGGTATAGTCGATATCGTAGAAAACCGTGTTGTAGGCATGAAATCCCGTGGTGTATATGAAACCCCTGGCGGTACAATCCTAATGGAAGCACATACCCAGCTAGAAGAGCTTATTCTTGACCGCGCAACCATCACAGCCAAGAAGGAAGTTGCAAACCGTTTTGCTGATATAGTTTATGAAGGAAAATGGTTCACACCTCTTAGAGAAGCATACCAGGCTTTTGTAGATGTAACTCAAGAGTACGTTACCGGTGAGGTTAATCTAAAGCTCTTTAAGGGTAATATCATCAAGCAGGGCACCACTTCTCCTTATTCCTTATATAATGAGAGTATTGCTTCCTTCACCACAGGTGAATTATATAATCACAAAGATGCGGAAGGCTTTATAAATCTTTTTGGTTTATCACTCAAGGTTCGTGCAATGAGAATGGCTTCCTCTAAGAAGTGATTTTTTCAAATGGCTTTTATACTTCATGTGTTAGTCATAGCAGATAGTATAGAATACTACATTTTGTATACTTGCCAGTTGTAATTCTATGCATTTTGTGCAAAGTACACAAAAAACTACTATAAACTTATCGCAAATGTTGATATACAAGCAATTCTATATTTGGTAAAATATAAGAGTAATTTCTATATTATAATATCAAGGAGGAATATGAAATGAGATTGAAAAACAAAGTTTTAGCTGGATTCGCTGCAACAGTATTAGCTTTATCCATGATGGTAGGTTCTGCTTTTGCAAGTAC
>DATESP010000122.1:0-18989 GCA_035270645.1 Mobilitalea sp.
ATGCGGAATATAGTTTGATGAGCAACTGTATGAAGTCGTTGGTGCTTAGGCCCTGTGTTTTAGGGCCTTATGCACCACTACGTACTTCATCCAAGCGAAAGCGTGTTGCGAATGAACTATGTTTTGCATCACGATTTGTAATTAAAATTGTGCAAATTGACGAACTATATTTACAAATTGGCTTTTGACACCCGAATCATATAATGAATACAATTAGATTTGAAGTAAAGAATATCATTGGAATTAAGGAGGCGCTATTATGAAGAAAGAATTTTTATTTACAAAATCCCACGAATGGGTAGAGTTTTTGGATGATACGACAGCAAGGGTAGGAATTTCAAATTATGCACAAAGTGAATTGGGAGATCTAGTATTCATCAATTTACCCGAGGTAGAGGATGAGATGGTGGTAGGAGAAGTCTTTGCAGATGTGGAATCCGTGAAGGCTGTTTCAGATATATACAGTCCTTTATCCGGTACAGTAAGGGCCATAAATGAGGAGCTTCTTGACCAACCGGAATTTGTGAATTCCAATCCCTTTGAAGCCTGGTTTGTTGAAGTAGGTGATATTACCGATAAGGCTGACCTAATGTCAGAGAATGAATATCAGAAAATGATAAAAATTGATTAAATTGGAGGGCAGGCTTATGGGCACCTATGTACCGAATACAATCAATGAGCAGCAGGCTATGCTAAAGTCCATCGGAGTTAGTTCTGCTGAGGAGTTATTTAAAGCCATTCCAGAGGAGGTAAGGCTTACGAAGCCTTTACGAATCCCGGAAGGACTCCCGGAACTGTCTGTTAGAAATTTCATGACGAAGCTAGCAGATAAGAATAAGGTGTTTCATACGATTTACAGGGGATGTGGAGCCTACAACCATTATATACCCTCAATTGTGAAACAAGTTATTTCGAAGGAAGAGTTCGTCACTGCCTATACACCCTATCAGGCTGAGATTAGTCAGGGTGTCCTGCAGTCAATATTTGAATATCAGACCATGATATGTGAGCTGACTGGAATGGAAGTATCAAATGCCTCAGTCTATGATGGAGCTAGCGCAGCAGCAGAAGCAATTATAATGTGCAGGGAGCGTCAGAGAAGTAAGGCAATCATTTCAGAGAGCGTGAATCCTGAGACACTCGAAACTATTAAAACATATCTGGAGGGAACAGATATGGAGCTGGTGATGATACCCTGTGAGGAGGGAAGGACTGATTTAAGCCGTCTTGAGCAGGCAATCGGAAGTGACACAGCCTGTGTGCTGATCCAACAGCCAAATTACTTTGGACTCCTCGAGGATGGGGACGCCATCGGTGAATTGTTAAGAGATAGTAATGTAAGATATATTATGAGCTGTAATCCTATCTCCTTAGGTCTGCTTAAAACCCCTTTGGAATATGGTGCCGATATTGCGGTCGGAGAAGGGCAGCCTTTGGGAATACCCCTATCTTACGGTGGACCATATCTTGGATTTATGGCTACAACCACGAAGCTAATGAGAAGGCTTCCTGGTAGAATTGTCGGTGAAACGAAGGATGCTAGGGGAGAACGCGCCTATGTACTTACGCTTCAAGCAAGGGAGCAACATATCCGCAGAGAGAAAGCGTCCAGTAACATTTGCTCCAATCAGGCTCTTTGCGCCATGACTGCGGCAGTTTATCTAAGCACTATGGGTAAGAAGGGATTAAAACAGGCGGCAGAGCTTTCTTATTCTAAGGCTCATTATCTTGCTGACCGGTTATGTGAGCTACCAGGATTTGAGATGGCTTATCAGGGAGTGTTCTTTAATGAGTTTGTTACTATTGTAACCAAAGATGTGGATAAAATCTTACAATCTCTGGAGCTGCGTGGAATTCTGGGCGGCTATCCTATTGATAATGATTCACCTGTCGGCGATGAGGGAAGACGATTAATCTGGTGTGCGACTGAGGTTAATACCAAGGAAGAGATAGATACCATGATCCAGATCTTAGGGGAGGTGGAGAATAGATGAAGCTGATATTTGAGGAAGGTATGGAAGGAAGAGGATGCGAACTCCTGCCGGTATGTGATGTACCTGTCATTAAGGTGAGTACAGCATTTCAGCGCAATAAGGAGCTTCATTTGCCACAGGTATCCGAGACGGAGATTTCTAGACATTATACAGGACTAATGAAAAGGACCTTTGGCATCAATGACGGCTTCTATCCACTGGGTTCCTGTACGATGAAATACAACCCTAAGATAAATGATGAGATGGCAAAGCTTCCTGGTTTTACCGACATACATCCCCTACAACCGCAAAGAACGGTGCAGGGTTGTTTGGAGGTTATGAAGCTAGCAGAGGAGTATCTATGTGAGGTTACCGGTATGGATCATATCGATTTCCAACCGGCAGCAGGTGCTCACGGAGAATTTACCGGAATGAAGCTGATTAGGGCATATCATCAGGACCGCAAGGATGCTATGAGAGATAAAATTATCGTACCAGATTCAGCTCATGGTACTAATCCGGCAAGTGCAGCGATGGCAGGCTTCACTGTTATCAATGTGGCTTCTACCAAAGAGGGCTATGTGGATATCGAGGAGCTTCGCAAGGTAATAGGCCCAGATACAGCAGGCTTTATGCTGACCAATCCTAATACAATTGGTTTGTTTGATGAGAATATACTTGAAATAACGGGAGCAATTCATGAGGCCGGTGGACTTAACTACTATGACGGCGCGAATTTGAATGCAATCATGGGAATAGCAAGACCTGGAGATATGGGCTTTGATGTGGTTCATCTAAATCTGCATAAAACCTTCTCGACTCCCCATGGCGGCGGTGGTCCCGGTAGCGGTCCTGTTGGCTGTAAGGATAACCTGGCTAAGTATTTACCTTCTCCACAGATTATCGGAAAGGATGGAAAGCTATGCTTCGCTCAGAAAGAGGAGTTAAGCATCGGCAAAGTGAAAGCCTTTTATGGTAACTTTCTTGTGGTAGTAAGGGCATTAACCTATATATTGACCTTGGGTGGCAATGGTCTTAAGAACGCATCGGAAAATGCAGTATTGAATGCAAATTATATGCTTGCAAAACTTAAAGATACCTTTCAGGTTCCTTTTCCAGATAATTGTATGCACGAATTTGTATTATCTCTCGAAGAGCTAAAGAAGGAGAAGGGTGTCTCGGCTCTTGATTTTGCTAAGGCATTACTGGATTATGGGATGCATCCGCCGACTATGTATTTTCCATTAATTGTTCATGAGGCTTTGATGGTAGAACCCACTGAGACTGAGACAAAAGAAAATCTGGACGAGGCAGTGGCCATCTATAAGAAGGTACTACAGGAGGCAGTGGCTAATCCAGAACAGATGCACAATTGTCCGATTACCACACCGGTCGGTCGCCCAGATGAAGTTATGGCAGCGAGGAATCCAGTATTGAGGTATCAATTTGATTAATGCAATAAAATATATAATTACTAGCGATACTAATCCATATAAGAATCTTGCTCTGGAGGAAGTTCTGTTACATAAAGTGGGTAATGAGGAATGTATCCTCTACCTGTGGCAGAATGAACGAACCGTAGTTATCGGCAGGAATCAAAATCCTTGGAAGGAATGCAGGTTAAGTGAGCTGGAGACAGCTGGGGGCAGATTAGCTCGCAGACTGTCAGGAGGCGGAGCAGTATTTCATGACCTAGGTAACCTTAATTTCACCTTTTTAGCCGCTAAGGACAATTATGATGTGGATAAGCAGCTAGAGGTTATCATGAAAGCGGTAAACCGACTTGGAATTCTGGCTGTGAAATCTGGAAGGAATGATATAACCGTCGAGAATAGGAAGTTTTCAGGCAATGCCTTCTATTCCAACGGGAAACAATGTTATCATCATGGAACCATACTAGTAAATGTCGAAATGACTAAACTATCCCAATATTTAAATGTCTCAAAGGATAAGCTAGTATCTAAGGGTGTGGATTCTGTAAAATCCAGAGTAACGAACCTTAGAGAATATGCTGCCGATCTCACGATTGATAAGATGAAGGAAAGGCTAATTAGTGCATTTGGCGAGGTATACGGTTTGATACCAACTCCGTTTAAGCTACCCGAGGACGGTTTATTAAGACTCCAGCAGCTTGAAGAAAAATACTCCTCCTGGGATTGGAATTTTGGTCGAAAGCTAGAGTTTTCTGATTCCTTTGGTAGTAGATTTTTTTGGGGAGATATTGAGATAAAGCTAATTGTCGAAGGGGGAAGCATCAAGGAATGTATGGTCTATTCCGATGCCTTGGAAACAGAGCTATTTGAACAGCTTTCCGCATATTTAACCGGATGCCCTTTTACAGCGAAGGCAATGATAGAAGAGCTGGAGCGAGTTCCAATCAATACTGAGATGGCAGCTATTATAATGGATATCAAAGCTCTTATTATGGAGTATAATGGATGATTATTAGTTTAGAGGAGGATCTATGGAGGACAGATTTGATTTGATCGTAATAGGGTCCGGACCCGGTGGCTATGTGGCAGCAATTAAAGCTGCAAAGCTTGGGATGAAGACGGCGATAGTCGAAAGTAGAGAAGTCGGGGGAACCTGTTTAAACCGTGGCTGTATCCCGACTAAGGCGCTACTACATTCTTCCCATCTCTATTATGAAGCGAAGAACTTACAGGATGCAGGGATAGATTTTTCTGGTGTTAGCTTTGATTATGGCAAGCTATTAGGTCATAAGGATGAAGTGGTAGATAAAATTCGTCAAGGAATTCATCGATTGCTGGATGCAAACGGTGTAACACAGCTTCAAGGGACCGGTACAATCCTTAGGGTACATAATGAAAATTATGTCGTAATAAAATCCCAAGAGAGATCTATGGAACATTCACAGGGTAAAGAGTATCAGGCATGTAATATTCTAGTTGCTTCCGGTTCTAAGCCTGTTATTCCTGGGATTCCGGGAGTACAGCACCAGAATGTTGTGACCAGTGATGATCTTTTAGCTGGGAATGAGGTGCTATACCAAAAACTCCTGATTATCGGGGGAGGAGTAATTGGCGTGGAATTTGCCACTATCTACCGGGAATTGGGATGCGAGGTTGAAATTCTTGAAGCCATGGACCGGATTCTCCCCAATATGGATAAGGAGATATCACAAAGCATTGCTATGAATCTTAAGAAGAAGGGTGTTACTCTTCATACCAAGGCAAGGGTAACTGGTATCACAGAAGACGGTGATGGAGGCTTGAATTGTGATTATGAAGAGAAGGGCACTATAAAGAGAACAAATGCCGAGGGTATCTTAATTTCCGTAGGTCGTAAGGCTAATACGGAGAAGTTATTTGGCAAGGATATTATTTTAGATATGAATGGAGCAAATATTAAGGTCAACGAGAAATTTGAGACGAGCATACCTGGTATATATGCCATCGGCGATGTAATCGGTGGTAAGCAACTTGCACATGTCGCCTCTGCCCAGGGAATTGTTGCGGTAGAAGAAATGTGCGATAGAGAGGCTTCCATTGATCTGAATGTGATACCCTCATGTATCTACACCGTTCCTGAGGTGGCTGTTGTAGGAATGGATGAAGCAGAAGCAATAGCGAAAGGGTATCAGGTGATTGTAGGTAAATATCCGATGCTCGGTAACAGTAAAACTATTCTTTCTAATGGAGAGAGGGGCTTTATCAAAGTAATAAGTGATGCTGATACGGATAAGATATTAGGCGCTCAGCTGTTATGTGACAGGGCAAGTGATATGATAAGTGAGTTTGCCATGGCAATCTCTTCAGGTATGACCTCAAAGATTATGGCCTCTGTCATACGTCCACACCCTACCTTTAGTGAAGCAATTACAGAAGCTGTCGAAGACATATATAGGAGTTCAATCCATTTGATGCCAAAATAAAAGAGTTTCGTTTGCGAAACTCTCGTGCCGAACATGACTAACTTATAGGCAAAATACAATACTAAATTCAAATTGTTCAAATGGGAGTACTAACTAAGGTTTTTATAATAGAATATTGCTATCTGAGTACGGTCCCTGAGACTCAGCTTCTCCAGTATAGTACTTATATTATTGCGGATGGTTCCTTCACTTAAGTATGAGATTTCTGAGATCTCCTTATTAGAATGGCCATCCGCTATTTTTGAGATAAGGTCAAATTCCTTCTCAGTAAGTCCGTAACTATCCAGCTTCTTAGCTTCATTGGTTTTGCCAATCAAGCGGGGAAGCTTGGTTATAATTTCATCTCCATATACATTCTGCCCCATATAAACCGCTTTTACTGCCGGAAGGATACATTCATAATTCTGCTTCAGCATGTAACCCTTTGCTCCGATATATAATGCCTTGATTATATAATCATCATCCAAAAAGGTAGTTAGATATAATATTCTTGCCTCGGGAAACTCAGTAAGAATAATTTCTCCGGCTTCCAGACCACCCATTATTTCCATGCGGATATCCATAAGAAGTACATCAGGTCTAAGCTTACAAAACAAATCTATGGCATCCTTACCTGAATTACCTGTTCCTACCACGGTAAGCTCAGGGTCAGCTGATAATATTATCTTTAGAGAAGAACAGACTAATTTATCATCATCTATTAATAGTATCGTCATAATAACCTCCCATGATGCCGCTTCACGGCATCTTTAAACCAGTCTATATTTTTTCTTATATGTCACAAAATCTTAGCAGATAGCATGTTCTCATGCTTTCAACCTATATCTTCGTCATAAATTTTCTTTGGTATCGTGATAAACAATTTGAAACCATTATCCATGGTAATGTTGATATTTCCTCCATAGTTTTTTACTCGATCAATTATATTCTGGAGCCCCATGCCTTCAATTTCAACTTGATTATCAAGACTTTGTAGAATTTTCTCCTTCTTATATGTAACCAGATTACCATTATCCTTAATAATTAATTGATACATGGCAGGATGCTCACGTAAAAGGATACTGGCCTTTGTTGCATCAGAATGGCGTATGATATTAGCCAGAGATTCCTTAATAATAGCAAGGATACTATGTTTCAATGTGATAGGAGGCGAGGTAGTAATGCCATATTCATAGGTAACCGGGCAGAAGGTGAAAGTTTTGACCAATTGTTCGATTTGAGAGTATAAATCAATAGAATCATCGTACATCTTGTGAATGGTATTACGTATATCATCCATCCCATTAGATAAGGAATCCTTCAGTGCAGATAGGCTTTCACAGGCTGTTTCATCCTTTGTAATTGTCAATAAGGCTCCCACCTGCAGCAGGGAACGGGACAGGAGATGGCCAATATTATCGTGTAGCTCCCTTGATATCCGGTTTCGCTCATTCAAGGTGGCAAGATTGATTTCATAGTCCTTGTTTTTTAGTATACTTCGGTTTTTCTCCTCTAGAACCTGGGAGAAAGATGAGGAGGTATCTCTAAGTTCATTATACTCAAATTGAAGAGAATTCAACTTATCTGATTTTGACTTTAATAGATATGAGGCAAAAAAGCAAATGAAAGTAAAGATGAAGATAGATATGATATAGCTTTCTGAATTAACTACAAACAGGAGAGGTGTAATAGCAGCTAAATATTGATGTTCGGTATGTAATATATTGTATTGTATTAGGGGCATGAAGATGATATATCCGGGAACAAATATACATAGTATCGAATAAAAGAGGTTAATGATCATTTGAACTCTTATATTCTCAAAATAATATGATAGACATGCAAGAACCAATGCCAAGATGGCAGGTATGATTGCATAATTGGTATCCATTTGGAATAAATACAGAGTTAGACAGCAAATATATAGAAGAATTTTATCAACAATTTCATACATTGAGAGCCCTCATCTGACTTAAATATTTTAGACAGCTTATCCACAAGCAAAACTTTTCTTACAATTGTAGTATGTCATGATAGAAGTATGTTGTCAAATATTTTTATAGAGTTTACAAATGTTTTAACCTGTAATATGATAATAAGGCAAGTAAAGTGAAGCAAGGAGGTATGTATGAGGATTATTGCAGAGGATACATTAGCATTAGTAGTTGATTTTCAGGAGCGTCTGGTACCGGTTATACAAAATTCAAGTGAGCTCCTTAAGAATACTGAAATTTTGATCAAAGGGTTAAAAACTCTTGGTGTTCCTATGATAGTTACACAACAGTACACGAAGGGAATCGGAATGACTGTTCCGTCAATCATAGAAGCACTTGGAGGAGATATTGAGTTCAATGATAAGCTGACTTTCAGCTGTGTAGACGATACCATGATATATCAGAAGGTTATGGAATCAGGTAAGAAGAACATCATTGTCTGTGGAATTGAGGCACATATTTGTGTCCTTCAGACGATTATTGATCTGATTGCAAAAGGCTATCATGTAATTTTGGTTGAGAATTGCATCGGTTCTAGGAAGGAAAATGATCGTGCAGTAGCAGTGCGGAGAGCAGCTGCTGAGGGCGCAATTATAACGACCTATGAGTCTATATTATTTGAACTTACTAGGGTTTCTAAAACTGAGGTGTTCAAAGAAATATCAAGACTGATTAAATAGTATCAGGGAAATAGATACGTGAGGTGCCTCAAAATGTATTAACATTTTGAGGCACCTCCTTTTATAATGACAAATGTCACCCAATGTAGTGACGTGCTTCACTTCACATACGTTTGGAAATTATGTATAGTAATGTCAGATGATTTATGAAGTGAAATGAATTTGGGAGGCTTAGCTTTCCGCGATACATACTAAAAAAAATATAATTAGGAGGCTTCTATGATTGTTAAAGTAGAGGAATTAGTAAAAAGGTATGATAAGTTGGTGGCATTGGATTATCTAAACCTTGAAGTGAAGGAAGGGGAGATATTCGGATTACTTGGACCGAATGGTTCCGGTAAAACCACAGCGATAAACTGTATTCTAGCATTACTTAAATATGATAAGGGTTCAATAGAGATATTCGGGAAACCGATGGGACCTGATGCTTACAGCATTAAGAAGGATATTGGAATAATCATGCAGAATGTGGCTGTTTTTGATGAGCTTACTGTATACGAGAATATTTCATATTTCTGTAGTCTCTATATTAAAAATAAGTCAGAGGTAAAGAGACTGACAAAGGAAGCAATTGAATTCGTATCCCTGGAGGAGTACGTGAAATTCTATCCAAAGAAGTTAAGTGGTGGACTTCTTAGAAGATTAAATATTGCCTGTGGAATCGTGCATAAGCCTAAGTTGATTATTCTGGATGAGCCAACTGTAGCAGTTGATCCTCAGAGTAGGAATAAGATTCTTGAAGGAATTAAAAAATTAAATGCAGACGGAGCAACCATCATCTATACCTCACATTACATGGAAGAGGTAGAACAACTATGCAGTAACATAGCAATCATTGACAGAGGAAAGGTCATAGCACAAGGGACTAAGGAAGAACTTAAGGCTATGATTTCTATAGGTGAAAAGATTACTATTGAGACTTACCAGATAAGCGAACAGCAGATCCGTGAACTTAAGGGCATGAATAATATTTATTCCGTTGATTATCATGATAATCAACTGGAGATCAAGTCAGGTCGAGGAAAGAATAATTTGGTTCAGGTGCTTCAGTACTTCTCTGACCACAATATAAGCGTGGGGAGAGTCATCACAGAACTGCCGACACTTAATGATGTGTTCTTAGAAATTACCGGAAAAGAGCTTCGCGATTAATGTTTACCTCTGTGTGAGATACATCACTAAATAAAGGTTTAAAAGTGTCTGTTCTGCACTCACAAACTAGAAATGCGCAAAAAGCAGCGCAGAAATGAGGAAAAGTATGAGTTTTCAATTATATATAGCCAGGTTAAAGTGCTTGGTAAGAAATAAGGAAGGAATGATCTGGAGCTTTTTATTTCCAATTGGTTTAGCTACATGTTTCTTCTTTGCCTTTAACAATTTTTTATCGACAGAATCCATTGAGACAATCGAAATTGCATACATTAGTGGGGAGGGCGAAGAGGATACTCTGAAAATAGCGCTGGAACAAGCACAGATCTCCAAAGACACACCTATGTTTTCAATTAATTATTGTGATAGTACGGAGGCGAGTGAGAAGCTGGACGATGGTGCAATAGAAGCGTATATTGAAGGTGGTAAAGAACCTCAGCTTTATGTCAAGTCAAGCGGTATGAATGAAACCATTGTGAAATCTTTCCTGGACAGCTATCAAAGAATTTCATCTACAGCCCAGGAAATACTTAGTGAGAATCCGAATGCTATAAACGAAGGGCTAATGGAGGATTTGATGAAGACAAACTCTTTTGTACAGGAAAAGCATAATGGTAAGAATCCGAATGTCATTCTGGGATATTTTTATTCCTTACTAGCTTATACCTGCTTGTTTGCAGCAAACTGGGGTATGGAGGAAGTTATCAATATTCAGGCTGATCAGTCTACCCGGGGAGCGAGAGTCAATGTGTCCCCGATTCACAAAATGAAGCTGTTTATAATCAACATGCTGGCTGCATTTACTGTACACTGCATCAGTATTATCATATTTTATATCTACCTGTACTCTGCACTTAAGGTGGATTTTGGAGATAACCTAGCCTATATCTTTGTCACATGCCTTGTCGGATCGCTGGCAGGAATAATGCTAGGAGCCACAATCGGTGTAGTGGTTAGGAAGAAAGCTTCGACTAAAAGTGCAATTTTAACCGTAGTAGTTCTTGGAGGAGGTTTCCTGTCCGGCATGATGCTATCCCAGATGAAATATTTGATAGCCACAAAAGCTCCAATTATTGGTTATATTAACCCGGTCAATCTGGTAACGGATGCCTTTTACTGTTTATATTATTATGATAGCTATGACCGCTTTTATTTAAATATTACCATATTAGTCTTTATGACCATTCTGATGGGTGCAGTATCCTACATGGGGTTAAGGAGGAGAAGCTATGCAAGTATTTAAAACCTACTTTAAAGTAATGAAGAAGCAGATGTTTTCAATCCTGTTATACGGAGGTATCTTTATTGCAATTACCCTGATAATGACTTTTAATCAGATTGATAACAGCAATAACACTTTTGTTGAAGAAAAGGTACCTGTGATTGTGGTAAATGAAGATGAGGAAAGTAGTTTTATAGATGGGTTCAAAGACTACATGGGGAAGTATGTTGAATATGTAGAGGTTGAGGATAATGAGGAAGCCAGGAAGGATGCCTTATTCAACCGCAAGGTATATTACATCTTAACAATACCCGAGGGCTTTACAGCTGCAATAATGTCAGGAGACGAAATCACTATGGAAAAGCAAAGTGTTCCGGATTCTCAAGATACTTTTTTTGTCGATGCAGCTATCAATAACTATATGAGTACTGCACAGCTCTATATCAAATATAATAGTGGCAGCAGTACTGAGGAGTTGAATTCCCATATCAGCAGCAGCTTGGAAATAAATACAGAAGTAGCTTTTGACGTTAAGAGAGAAGAAGCTGTTATATCCTCAAAACTATTTAACAAATCTTACTTTAGTTATCTTGGATATATTATGATTGGATGTTTTATTTTAGGGGTTAGTTCGGTAATGGTATCTTTTCACAGTATAGACATAAGGAGAAGGAATTACGCATCGCCGATTTCTGAAAGCAATTACAATTTCCAACTAATTTTAGCAAATCTCTGCTTTGTAATGAGTTATTTATTGGTGTTTATCGTCGTAGGGTACATTGCTAATACGAACCATAGCCTCAATCCCAATATGCTACTGAGTTGGTTAAATGCAATCTTATTTGGGGCAACAGTATTAAGCATCAGCTATTTGATTGGAATAACCGTAAAGGGTAAGAATGCAGTACAGGCCTTATCTACGATGCTTTCACTGGGTCTTGCCTTTATTAGTGGAATTTTTGTACCACAGGAGTATATGGGAAATACAGTAATGAAGGTGGCTCGTTTTACACCCTCTTACTGGTTCGTAAAATCAAATGATACAATAGCCTCAATTACGAAATATAGCTTTAAAAATATGTCTGGTGTCTTCGGCATGATGGGAATTCAGATTGGATTTGCAGCAGCGATAATCTCGATTGCATTAGTTGTAAGTAAGCGGAAACGCCAACAGGCAAATTAAATATCAGGATATCGAATAAAAGGCTGACCTTCAATGGTCAGCCTTTTATTCGATGTTATATGATTTCAGTTGGAAGATAAACTTTGATGTCTGAGTAGGTGGTTTCATAAACTCTTAGTGATATTTTATCCAGGTAATTTTCCTGATTTAATGAAAAGATAGAATCAATACACTCCCCCGGAGTTTCTTGTGACAGCAAAGAACTGATATAAGTATGATTTTTTTTAAAATTTATTAAGGCTATGATTAAGCTAAATATAGCACAGATCACCAGGAGAATATTAGCCAATATGGCTATTGAGGATGGGAGTTTGGAAGTAAACAGAGTCATTATTAAGAAAAGAAAAGTTAGGCAAAATAAAAAGACGACCAACATGCCTCGTCTATAAAATTTTATAAATTCTAGATATCTTCTATTCATTAGTGCTCCTTAAAATAAATACTCCGATTACGGAATTCTATTAAATCCATAATAATTGTTTATGGACAGCATCATCCGTCAAAAATCATAATTATCGTAAGAATGAGGTCAGATATTCAAGTGAAGAAGTAATAACAACAGAATAGTTTTTAAATACTATCACTATATTTCAATACTGTCAATACCTATACGAAAATTATTTCTAATATATTGAAGTATTTGTTTTAAATATCCTTAATTACTTGGTGTACATATCATATAGAGCACTTAGAAATACAAAACATATGTTTGATTTAATGTTGACAATCTACCTGCTATTTGGTAGAATTATTTAGAGAACAAGTGTTTGCTTAGGAGGAGCTTCTTATGGTCATACAAGAAACCATGTCAATTAATAAAAAATTAGAGATATTGGCTGATGCAGCTAAGTATGATGTCGCCTGTACATCAAGTGGTGTGGAACGTAAAGGTAATGGGTCAGGTATGGGTAACAGTATGGCCTGCGGGATATGCCATAGCTTCTCTGCAGATGGAAGATGTATTTCCTTGCTTAAGGTCTTGTTTACTAATGAATGTATCTTCGATTGTAAATATTGTTCTAATAGATCATCAAATGATGTGGTAAGAGCTTCTTTTACTCCTGAGGAGATTTGCGAACTGACGATGGAGTTCTACCGCAGGAATTATATAGAAGGACTATTTCTCAGTTCAGGTATACTTGTCAGCCCGAACCATACTATGGAATTGATTCTAGAAGCCTTGCGCAGGCTGCGGGAGGTACATCATTTCAATGGATATATCCATTGCAAGGCTATTCCTGGAGCTGATCCAGCATTGATTGAGTTACTAGGATGGTATGCAGATCGAATGAGTGTCAATCTTGAGCTTCCAACCTCGGAAAGCCTTAAGGAATTGGCTCCACATAAGAGTCGAAAGAATATCCTTAAGCCCATCCGACAGATTCAATTGAGAAGGGATAGTAATAGAGATTATCTAGGAATTGAAGATAAGTCCTCTAGTAAAAAGATACTTTTGGACGTCAATAAGAATAGTGATTTCAATGAAATTATTACCTCAAGTACAAATATCATTCAGTATCCTAAAAAACCCGATATTAAGCGTAAATATGTTCCAGCCGGTCAAAGTACCCAGATGATTATCGGAGCCACTAAGGAAAGCGATTATCAAATCATGTCGGTATCGGAAGCCTTATATGATAATTTTGATTTGAAGAGGGTGTTTTACTCAGCCTTTATAAACATAAACCAAGATAGTAGACTTCCATCCACCCTGGATGGACCTCCGCTACTGCGGGAACACCGACTGTATCAGGCTGACTGGCTATTGCGTTTTTACGGCTTTCGTACCATGGAATTACTGGACGAGAAAAATCCCAATTTTAATGTTTTCTTGGATCCTAAATGTGATTGGGCATTGAGACACCTGGAGCTTTATCCGGTTGAGATCAATAAAGCGGATTACTACACACTTCTACGTGTACCGGGGATAGGCACGAAATCAGCTGAGCGTATTCTGATGGCCAGGAAAAGTGCCGAGTTAGATTTCGAAGATTTAAAGAGAATGGGAATTGTACTTAAGAGGGCGGTTTATTTTATTACCTGTAGCGGTAAGATGATGTATCCAATCCGTATTGAAGAAGATTTTATTACGAGACAGTTGCTGTCGCTTAAGGATCAACTACCATTTGGAGTGGATAAGAATATTACTTACCGGCAACTATCACTATTTGATGATTCAAATTACCATATAGACCAGAAATCTTATGCTCAGATTGCCAGTATCTAGATTTATAGCTGAAAGGAAGATTTTATGAATAATATAAAAATTTACCTTTGCGAAGACAGTATAGATGGAATATTTACTGCTATTTACATGGCTTGGAGTTCAAGATATGGACATGCTAATGTTAAGATTGAAGAACAAAGCGACAAGCATAATTATTCCAATATTGAATTATTTTCGGAATATATAACGGTTGATACAGATTATGAGCTTGCTCTAAAGGTCTCTAGATCAATCAGGATTAAGATATCAGAGGAAAGCTATCAGATGGTTTGCAGAGTTGCACTTTCCAATCATGCTGGCAAAGCAGACTTAATTTACCGGTTCCTAATTATGGGATTTTCTGTTGGTGCCGAGATAAATAGCCATCTTGGCAATGAAGTGGTTGGGAGGCTTTTTAATATTAATCGATTAGTATCTAATGAATCACATCATTTGCTTGGTTTCGTCCGTTTTTCCGAACAGGATAACGGTTTGCTATCTTCAGTAATTCATCCAAAGCATAACGTATTATCTTTAATTGCGCCTCATTTTGCAGATCGCCTGCCCATGGAACGATTTATTATTTTTGATGAAGACAGAAATATGGCAGTCCTTCACATGCCTGGAAAACCATGGATTATGGCCGAGCTTAATAATTATGAGCATAGTGAAATCGGTGAATTATCTTATAATGAAGATGAATATCGAGATTTATGGAAGATTTTTTTCCAACATATAGCAATTAAAGAGAGAATAAACCCAAAACTTCAGAGAAATAATCTTCCACTACGCTTTCGAGGCGATATGACAGAGTTTTTGAATAAGTAGTGATATGTATAAAGACATTCATTCGTGAGATACTAACCAAGTAAAATGAAATTATTTATTTAAGGAGGAGTATCGATGAGAAAAAAATTATGCATGTTATTAGCATTATGCTGTATTGCATTTGTAAGTTTTACTGCATGTGCTGCGGATGATGGGACTACGGATGATATAACAGATGATAACGACCTAACGAATGATATCAATGATGACTTAAACAATAACGGAACCACGAATGGAACTGGAACCGGAACTGGAACAGGCACCACGAATGGAACTGGCACCGGAACAGGAACAGGTACCACGAATGGAACAGGCACCGGAACAGGGACAGGTACCACGAATGGAACAGGCACCGGAACAGGCACAGGAACCACGAATGGAACTGGAACAGGAACAGGCTCCACGAATGGAACTGGCACCGGAACAGGTACAGGAACAGGTGCTGGATCATGAACCGGAACCCCGAACGGTCGGTGATGGAGATAAAAAGGATATATAAGATGAATCGATAAGCTTATTAACAAAAAATCCTTCAATTTGAGGTGACCCCTAAAAGTTAGACTTTTTGGCGAAGTGTAAAATTTACTTCGCCTTTTTCTTTTATGCTGCTAAGGGGCTGAGTCTATATTCAACAGGACTAATTCATTCTATATTATGCATATTCTTAGCACAATCCTTACATATGCCGGTTATCTGGATTTGGTGATCTTTAATTATAAAACCTTCTTCCTCCATAGCACGCTCTATCTCATGAAGAGGACAGGAGGGTAAATCGAAAATCTTCTTGCAATCGTTGCATATAATAAAGTGTTTATGTTCATTACGGTCTGCCTTAATCCGATAAAACACCTCATTATCATTAAAATGATATTTATCAATCAGCTCTTGGTTCAAAAGACTATCAATGTTACGATAAATTGTTGATTTGGCTATTTTAGGCAAAATTGTAGTAACCTGTAGATAAACCTCATTAATTGACATAGGTTTGTCTGCATCTTTTAATATAGAAAGTATTAATTGCTTTTGCCTTGTGTTCCTTGAGTTTTCCATTTTAGCTCCGTTCATTAATACTGATTAAGTGATTATTATCTTAAGTAAATCTTAAAAGGTGTTGATTTGTTAATATATAAATCATCGGATGTAAGGGTGATTAGCCTTTATAAGTTATTGATTATATATAGGCTGCATATACGGTTGTTTCTAGATAATTCTTCTGATTTCTCCATGCCAAGCTTTTCTGCCAGACTAAGTGATGGTATATTATCATTGTCAATTACAGCAATTATTCGTGAAGCATGATACTGGTCAAAGAAATATTGAGTAACAGCTTTAGCGGCTTCCAGTGCATATCCTTTACCTTGGTAGGGCTTTCCAATCAAATATCCAAGTTCATATTCAGCAATTCCATTAAATGATTTCAGCTCTATTCCACAACGGCCGACTAGAGTATGGTCTTCCTTACGATAACAACCCCATAACCCATATCCATAGTATTGATATACAGATTGAATATAAGCCTTATGTTTTTCCTTCTCTATCTCTATTGAATCGGATAAATCAGCTAGGTATTTCTTGATATCTGTATCTAGACTTAGCTGATATAAGGTTTCAACATCTTCAACTGGGAGTTCCTTAATGATTAACCGGTCTGTTTCAATTATAGTTTGATGCTCCTGATGGGAATCACGATATACTTTACTGACAAATTCATAATCCACCTCGTCAAAGCCTTCCAGCAGGAGGTAAGCATTTTTAAGGTTCTGCTTTCCTGAGCTTGGATTCATAAATCCAATACAGGTAATTCCCGCTGCATAAGCAGCATTTACACCGTTAGGTGAATCTTCGATTACCAGGCACTCATCAGGAGATACACCGAGACTACTGGCAGCTTTTAGAAAGATATCAGGTGCAGGCTTCGGTCGCTCAATATCCATGCCTGAAATGTATCCTTTAAAATACTGCTTGATTGCAAGAGTATCCATTACGTATTCTATTGTAGCAGATGGTGAAGAAGAGGCAATGATTAATTTAATACCGTGTTCATACAGATTCTTCATCAGCTCAATGACATATGGTATAGTACTATAGCCTCTCTGCGCAAGAAGTTTTTCCTTCATGTCCATATTTGCCTGGTGCAACTCTTCAACTGTTGCATCAATATGATAATCCTCAATTATTTTCTGACACATATAAAAGTTTGTAGAACCGATAAAACTATAACAGTAATCTAAAGTTAACTCAACATTATATTGTTTCAAGGCCATTATTGCGGCCTGTGCATGCATGGGTTCACTGTCAATAATGACACCGTCCATATCAAATATCACAGCTTTTAGCAAATAAATTCCTCCTAACTAATCCCTTTAATCTGCAAACAGTATACATCTTTTTAATACTCCTTTCAACCCATAACGAAGAGGCCAAGGAAATAGCGTTCCATTAGCCTCTTCGGTTAAGAATTTTTTCAAAAAACAATCCGGTAATAAACCAGACTGGGGCATAATCTAACCTAACTACACCCTTATAATTCAGCTTAGCTTTACTGTAGTCCCAAGGACATGCTCGATATTTCTTCAGAATAACACCACTGATATACTCTGCAAGATATATTATTAATGCATAGACACCTCCTCGACATAGAGCATTCCTTTTCTTTAACTTACTACAAATTGGGGTTAAGCAGGCAGCCATTCCATAGATGGGAAACATCCATACAGAGGTGTGACAGGATAATGTTCTATCCTCATGCTTTTTGATGGTACTGAGCCCTGTCCAGAAACACTCCATACACCAGCCTATGAGGCCACATATAAAGAAATTGTTGACAAAACATTTTTTCATAAGCATAGTATAAGCAGAAATATTAATAATATTATAGTTTCGAAATCTATATTATTATTTCTTATGAAAGGAAGTAGCACGATGGAAATCGAAAGGAAATATGCAATTAATTATATTGATGGTGATTTGGCCGCTTATCATAGCAAGAAAATTGAACAAGGGTATCTTTGCCAGAATCCTACCCTGAGAATACGTAAAAGCAATTTAGATTATATCCTTACTTACAAATCTAAGGATGGCATTGACCTTAAGGAAGGCGGTGCAATTATTCATAACGAGGTGGAACTTCCCTTGACCGAAGAGGCTTATTTGAGTCTCAAATTAAAAATTGATGGTAATTTAGTATACAAAACTCGTTATCTTATTCCTCTTGACAAAGGCCTGACAGCAGAATTGGATATCTTTGAGGGAGTATTGACCGGACTGATTTTTGTCGAGGTTGAATTTCCTGACGAGATGATGGCTGATGAGTTTGTTCCTCCGAAATGGTTTGGAAAAGAACTTTCTGCAGATAATAGATTTTCTAATCACCACCTTTCAAAATTGTCGTCCTATGAGGAATTAAACTTCGAAAATATTTAAGCTGTCTTATGGATATGTAGTTGTGGAATAGACATACTAAGGATGTAGGATTAATAATACTAATTCAATTCGTATGTAGTGTGATTTACACCCACTCAAGGAGGAGATTATGCCGAAGGACAGCCAACCGGACAATAAAAGAGCAAGAACGGATAAAGCGAATGGACAGATACCCATTACACAGGAGAACAGAAACAAGAATAAGAATGCAAAGCGAAAATCAATTAAACACAATGATGTCTAAACAGGAGGAATGACAATGGCAAAAGCAGGAATGAGAAGACCCGATCCAAGGCAGCCACATGGAACAGAAGGTAGACAGAAGATGAATATACCTAAAAATGATGTGGAACCAGTTCCGGAGCTTCAAGGAAAGGCAAAGACGGGTAATAAGAAAGCGACACCTACTCATGATCCAAGATAGATAGAGAAGCTTGAATGCATATGAGCATGTATT
>DATESP010000123.1:0-5570 GCA_035270645.1 Mobilitalea sp.
ATTGTCTTCCTTCGATCTTGCATATTTTCCAGGGATCTGGATGCCATAATTGCTGGAACGGTACAGCCGAAACCAAGGAGCATCGGTATAAATGCCCTACCCGAAAGTCCCAGTTTACCCATAATACCATCCATAATGTAAGCTACTCTGGACATATATCCACTATCCTCAAGGAAAGCCAATGCCAGGAACAGGATAAATATATTTGGCAGGAATGTTAGAATTCCCCCAACTCCGGCAATTATTCCATCTACAATAAGTGAAGTAATCATTGCACCGGCCCCAACCCGTCCAAGCAGATTCAATACTACAGAAGAAAAAGCTTCAAGTCCACCTTCGAAGTATCCCTTTACAAAATCTCCCACCTGAAAGGTAAGTAAAAATACCAGGGCCATAATAGCAAGAAAAATGGGTAATCCCAAATATCGATTGGTTAGGATCTTATCAACGCTATCTGTTGAAGCAGCCTTTCGACTCTTGTTTACAACTACCTCCTCAACCACTTCCTCAATGAAATCATATTTCTGATTGATGACATCCTCTTCATAGCTACGATATATAATATTTTTCAGATCTATAGGATATCTCCCCATGACAGCCTTGTCCTTCTCGAGTAGTTTCAGGGCATGCCATCTAAGATTTTCTATATTCACGTAGCTTTTCTTTAAGATATCACTCACTTCATCTATCTTATCTTCAATATCATCACTATAAACTAATGGGTACTCACTATGATGCTCATGCTTATGGCCATTTCCCAATCTATTGCGATTTCCATGATGATGTTCTATATTAATATCACGCTGTTTATCCTTATGATGTGCTACTGTGTGCATTAGAATATCTAATCCTGTCTTCTTCCTCGCAGAGACAGGAATAACAGGAATTCCAAGCATCTCCGGAAGTCGGTGGAGATCTATCTCCATCCCTCGTTCCTCAATGATATCCATCATATTCAAAGCCAGGATAACAGGTTTCCCGAGCTCTAGTAATTGAAGTGTTAGATATAGATTTCGCTCTAGGCTAGATGCATCTACTATATTAATAATGACATCTACATCGGAATTCAGGATATACTCTCTAGTAAGCCTCTCCTCCATGGTGTAGGAGGTCAGGCTATATATGCCTGGTAGGTCAACCAGCTTAAATCTATGATTATGGTACTTAAAAGCACCTTCCTTCTTCTCGACCGTTACTCCCGGCCAATTGGCAACCTTAAGATTTGCTCCGGTATATGCGTTGAACAAAGTGGTCTTACCACAGTTGGGATTACCGACAAAGCCTACTTGTATTTCTTCCTTCATTATAACCTCCATGATACCGCTCAATGGCGTTTTTTCTAGATATGTGCAAAATACTCTTCTTAATCCTCCATAGTAATTGACTCTGCTATCTTCTCACCTACTGCCAGCCTGCTTCCTCTGACCATTAAGATTACGGAGCCCCCTCTGTTGCGGTTCAGTAATCTGATACTTGTTCCCCTGGTTAATCCCATCGCACCCAGCCGCCTCATCGTAATATTATCCAGGTCCATAGATTGTACCTTATAAATGCTACCTATTTTTGCATTTTGCAATGTCATGATAAACATCCTCCATATCCTTTTGTAGTAGTACTTTGTATGTATACAGAAGCTTTCTAAATGATAATAATTATCATTTACAGTAATATTATAGTCATGTAATAGAATTTTGTCAATCGGAAAAAAAATAATCGAAGGATATACTGCAATGCAGCTATCTTTCGACTAGTTTAAATTCTTAATCTGTTCTCTAGCTCTTTTAGAATATATACATCCACAGTAATCCTGTCGATATAAATCATATTCATTAGAAAGCTCTATGGAACGTTTATAACCATTTCTTTTCTTAAAATCCGAAGGAAGATACCGTAAACCATATTCCTCGCCCAGTTTATTACCAACCTCATTTAGTTTTACTGCATTCTTATGAGGACTGATAGATAGGGTTGTAGTAAAATAATCATATGCACCCTCCTTAGCAAGTATGGCCGCCTCTCGTAATCTCATCTCGTAGCACTTAAAGCATCTCTCGCCACCCTCCGGCTCATCTTCTAAGCCCTTAACAATATTATAATAATCCTTTGAATTATAGTCACCCTGTTGAAAATTGACAGGATACCGTAATGGCATTGACTTAATTAATCTCTGCTGCTCTTCTACCCTTCTGATATATTCTTCCTCAGGATAGATATTAGGATTATAGTAAAATATGGTGATATAAAAAAAATCCGAAAGATACTCTAATACATAGCTACTACAAGGTGCACAGCAGCTATGGATAAGCAGGCTAGGAGGCTTACTTAAGATAGAAAGTCCTTCTATTATGTTGTCAAGCTCTTTCTGATAATTCACACTAACCCCCCATGATGCTTGCCCTTTGAATTAGTTTGTGCCTGCCCTTAGCGGCATCCCAAATACCCGGTGACTATGAAATCAATTCCAGTTTTCTTAAGACATTTTCGAATTTACCCTGATCAATTGGCTTACCCGCATATGCGGTACAGCCAAGATTAAAAGCCTTCGTAACATTACGTCTTTCATTTAAAGCAGTAGTCATGATGATTTTAGATCTCTTTTCCTCAGCAATTGCCTTCTCTGATTCAATTTCTCTTATTTTAGCCAGGGCTTGATAACCGTCCAACAGAGGCATCATAATGTCCAGACAAATCAGATCATAACCTTCATCTGATTCCAATGCCATAACAAATGCTTCAACCGCCTCTATCCCATCGACAGTCACATCACACTCTCCAAACTTTGATAAGAATTTCATCATGAATTTTCTGCTTGCGAAATCATCTTCCGCTAATAATATCTTCATATCAGTCTCCCTAATTATATATACTCTCTTAGGAAAGTAAATAGCCTTTCCATCTCATCATCCGTTCCTATAGATATTCGCAAATAGTTATTAATCCTAGGAAGGTTAAAGTAACGTACAAATATATTATTCTCTCTTAACGCTATAAATAATTCCTTAGCTTGAATCCTCTCATGGGTAACAAACAGAAAATTAGCACCAGAGATTGGAAACGAAAAGCCTAAAGTTTTAAAGGTCTCTTCTGCTCTTGTTCTCGTTGTAATTATCTTCTTTATTTGTTCATTAAAATAATCCTCATCCTTCACTGCTTCCACTCCTGCCAGGATCGCCGTTTCATTCATTGTATAGGAATTAAAGGAATATTTAACATCATTTAATGACTTAATGAGTGCAGGATTTCCCATAGCGTAACCTATTCTCATACCAGCCATAGAACGGGATTTAGAAAAGGTCTGTACCACAAGCAGGTTATCGTACTTATTAATTAATTCCAAAGCAGACCTTCCAGCAAAATCAATATATGCTTCGTCAATAATCACGACGGATTCCTGGTTATGTTTGATGATATCTTCTATTACAGATAAATCTTCATAAAAAGCAGTGGGAGCATTCGGATTCGCAATTATGATTCCACCGTTTTCCTTATAGTAATCTTCCTTTATAATTCTTAAATTATCGTCAAGTAGAGGAGTCTCATAAGGAATGTGAAACAGTTCACACCAAACCGGATAGAAGGAATATGTAATATCCGGAAACAATACTGCCTTATCAGAATTAAAAAATGTCATAAATGCCATGGCAAGTACATCATCAGAACCTACTCCGACAAAAACCTTGCTCTTATCTAAATTATAGAAATGTGCCAATTCCTCTATCAATAATTTGACAGTAGGATCTGGGTATAGCCGCAAGCTGTCAGCGTTCAGTTCTCGTAATATTCTCTGTACTCCAGGGGCTGGCGGGTATGGGTTCTCATTCGTATTAATTTTAACCATATTAGCTACCATCGGCTGTTCTCCGGGTACATAGGGCTCAACCGTTCTTATATTCTTTTCCCATGGCTTCATATAAAATTCTCCATTCTACCGACATAGTAGTTACTTATCATTCTCTCAGTGTATGCTTCCATGCTCAAGCCAAACTCTATTCATTACTTTTGCCAAATTCTTTCCATACTCACACAAAACTCTATTTATGATCATATTCCTCAGCTAGCTTCTTAAAGGCAGGTAAAGATCTCTTAATCATATCATACTCCACACAATAAGCAATTCGGCAGTAACCAGCGCATCCAAAGGATGATCCCGGTACAATCAGTAGATTATGCTTCTTGGCTGCAGCTGAAAATGCTCTGTCGTCCTCTTCCAAAGCCTTCACAAACAAGTAGAAGGCTCCCTGTGGCTTAACACACTGATAACCGAATGATAGAAGACTGCTATATAAGAGCTCTCTGTTCCTATTATATACTTCTATATCTACCTTCGCCTCCAAGCACTGTGCAACTGCTCTTTGAATCAAGGAGGGGGCATTGACATATCCAAGAATTCGTGTAGCCACATTAGTTGCTGCTATAAGATCCTCAAAATAATCTGTTTCCTCCGGAATCACAAGATAACCAATTCTTTCCCCCGGAAGCGATAGTGATTTACTAAAGGAATAACCGATAATCGTATTCTTGTAGTATTTCGTCAGATAGGGGACTTCCACTCCATCATAAGCCAATTCACGGTAGGGTTCATCTGAAATCAGATAGATTGATATTCCTAGCTCCTTCTGCTTAGCTGTTAATATATCAGATATTTTTTTAATGGTATCCTCGGAATAAACAACACCTGTCGGATTATTCGGAGTATTAATAATTACAGCCTTAGTATTACTATTAATAACTCTTTCGAATTCCTCCAGATTTGGCTGGAAGCTACTCGTATCTGGAGAGACTACCACCAATTTACCGTCATAATTACTTACATAATTTCTATATTCTCCGAAAAAAGGTGCAAAGGTGATTACTTCTTCACCGGTATTTAATAAAGTTTTTAGAAGAACATTCAATCCACCGGCAGCACCGACCGTCATTACGATATTCTGCATATGAAAAGAGGTACCAAACTTTTTATTGATAGAAGCTGCAATCTTCTCTCTAACATCCTCATAACCCGAATTATTCATATATCCATGTACTAGATTCGGCTTTTCTTCATTGATAACCTGAATTAGAGCCTCTTTAATCTCAACAGGTGGTTCCACACTAGGATTACCCAAGCTGAAATCGTATACATTCTCTGCGCCATAAATACCCGCAAGGCGTTTCCCCTCTTCAAACATTGCTCGAATTACTGAACTGTTTTTAACCAGATCTATCATCTTCTCTGAAATCATTGTCTTCCCTTCTTTCGTTATATTGATCATCCTAATTTTTGTTCTAAAGTATAGCATAAGTTAATATATGAAGCAATACCATAATTATGAAAAAGGTATATCTAAAAGAGATATACCCATTCGTGTTGCTAATAATTTAGTAAGAATATTGATTCGGATGTCAAAAGCCAATTTGTAAATATAGTTCGCCAATTTGCACAATTTTATTTACAAATCGTGATGCAAAACATAGTTCATTCGCAACACGCTTTCGCTTGGATGAAGTACGTAGTGGTGCATAAGGCCCTAAAACACAGGGCCTAAGCACCAACGACTTCATACAGTTGCTCATCAAACTATATTCCGCAT
>DATESP010000124.1:0-3575 GCA_035270645.1 Mobilitalea sp.
TCTCTTAACATTACATTATAATCGATGTCAATTTTGACGAATTTCTCAACCCCAATATCTCTAAAATTATTAAGTTTTCGAATAATACTTATGGTTCTACTGGTACCACTACCAGGAATAAACATCTTTGCTTCATCATAATACGTATATAAGAATATATCTTCTCCTGACTCTTGAAATGCCTTATACCAATCCGTATCTTCTGCCATACTTTTTTTAATAATTTTGCCGCCATTTAAGATGGTATCGTTATCTACATAAATCTCAATTTTGCTGAGAAGACCATAATTGTAATTTTTATTCAGATTACCGTTCCGCTGTAATTCATAATATTCATCGTAGTAATCTATAAGGCTCTCATATTTTTTATTTAAAAACTTATCAAGTATCTCATCAGAGTAAATATTGTATGTAAACATTATACTACCTACTACCGCTTCACTCATATTATATTCCACACGTTCCGTCAGATATTGTAGATCCCTCATCTTCATCTGCTTGGAGTTCTGATTGACGTTACTAAGAATAATTGCATCCGTTAGGATAATTGGAAGAAGCACGCAAATAGAATAGATCAGTAACAGCTTTGTCCTGATCTTTAAATTATTAAATCTAAAATACATCATATGTTACTCTCTTCCTTCTATAATTAGTTGTAATTATATGAATTCTTTGTCCTGTAGCATAATTTTACACAATTATTCAACTTTAATCAAGTAAATCCTACTATGTACAATATGCCAGTTAAATCAAAATATAATTATACCTCTTATATTGCAAATAAGAAATAATTTACAAAGTTATCATTGAATGACATATAAATGGACCAAATTGTTAACAAAATGTCTATATTCTATCCACATTTAGAACATAAATACTGTCTATACTGAAATCAGAAAGTGAATTTAGAATTTTTCACTCTCCTCCTCCCTATTTCATAGAAATGAAAGAGGTTGTCTATAAGCATCCGAGCTATAGACAACCTCTTTTTTGAATTACTTTATATTCATAATGTTTTGTGGATTACTCTTCCTCTTCTATGATTTGAGAGGGCTTAGTAATTCTCACCTGTTCAATCATTTTATTCTTTGTCTCTAGGATATCAAAAAGATAACCTGCATATTCTAAAGTTGCCTTCTCTCCATCAGTTGGAATTCGGTCTAATATTGATATCAATAGTCCGTTCAAAGTATCGAAATCATCATGCTCTAAGTGAATATCTAAATCATCCTCTAGTTCCTCTAAGCTTATGGATCCATTGACAACACAGGAATCCTCTTCCATAGATATGACCATCTTCTCATCTTCATCATATTCATCTTGAATATTACCCACGATTTCCTCTAAAAAATCCTCCATTGCTACTAACCCGGCTGTCTGTCCATATTCATCAATTACGATTGCCGTGTGGATATTTTTAAGCTGCATCTCATGGAATAAGATATTAATATTTTGAGTATCAGGTACGTAATAAGCTTCCCTTGCGATTTCCTTCAGTGGTTTATCCTTAAGATCATCTGATATGTATGCACCGATTACATCCTTCAAGTGCAGAATTCCTATGATATTATCCCTGTTATCCTCATATAATGGATATCTAGAGTAGTTCTCTGAATACATGAAATGTAAAGCTTCTTCTATCGTCATCTCAGCATTAACTGCCACTATTCTCTTCTTATGGGTCATGATATCTTGGGCTTCTTTCTCGTCCAACTCAATAATATTGGATATCATCTCCGCTTCTCCCGCATCGAATACTCCCTGTTCGTGTCCCTCGTTAACCATGGAGATAATCTCATCCTCAGTAACATTGTCCTCAAGCTCATTAATCTTAACCCTAAAAATTCGGAGAACCAGACACATACCCTTATTAAGCAAGTAGGCAAACGGTCGAAATATAAAATCCAAAGGCTTAATCAATCCAAGTGTATAATAAGCCACTTTTTCTGCATGCTTAGCTACGATTTTCTTTGGAAGAACAATTCCAAACAATGTGACAATGAGTACCAATATTACCGTGAGCAGTATATGGTATCCGGGTTTTAATATCCGCATGTCCAAAATGCTATTGTTGCTTAAAATATCGTTCTCAATCCCTGGCAAAATCTGCGTTACAAAGATTATTCCGATTAAGATACCTGTAAAGCAAAGCAGAAGCTCTAATACTATAAAAAATCTGTCTGACTTGCCCATTACCTTTAGAAGTGCAAATGCTCTTTTATCTCCTGTATCGCATTTCTTCTTCACACTGTTTTCATTTATATTTTCATAAGCTGTTTTCATCATTATTACAATCGCATTTACTAAGGTTAATAATAAGATCAACACTATTCCCGATATGGGACCGCCATCATCCATGGTAAGAGTAACTCCTTCTTTTTATATTATCTAAAATATGTATCTAAAGAAAAGCTAATTATTAGTGCTTTATCGATTTTCTTTAATACATCCCGGTCTAGGTGACAGACCTTTTCCTTTAGTCTGGATTTATCAATTGTCCTGACCTGTTCTAATAAAATTACAGAATCCTTAACAATTCCATATTTATCAGCATCAAGCTCCACATGAGTCGGTAGCTTGGCTTTATTCATTTTTGATGTTATCGCTACACATATAACTGTAGGGCTATGTTTATTACCGGTATCATTCTGAACGATAAGAACCGGCCTGACACCCCCCTGCTCAGACCCAATTACAGGTCTTAGATCAGCATAAAAGATATCTCCTCTTTTTATTACCACTTTGCTCACACTCCAATACTAGGCTTTAACCTTATTATTGCCATTTTCTTCGTGTGTATTCCTTAAATGTAAATTAACTGTTCAATACCTTCTCAGTCACATTTACAATGCAAATACTACTCTAGCTCTATATAAACCCTGGGAATTCTTTTCCCTACCGTGCATACGAGTTCATATGGAAAGGAATGTGACCATGCAGCGAGTTCTTCAACACTAATATAAGCATCTTGGTCCCTTCCCATAAGTGTTACCGTGTCACCCTGCGAAACCCCTTCAATCTCTGTTACATCCACCATGAACTGATCCATGCAGATTCTGCCGACAATAGGTGCATATTGGCCTCGGATAATCACCTTTCCAAGATTCGATAAGTTTCTGGAATAACCATCGGCATAACCGACCGGTACTGTGGCAATCCGGGTCTTTTGTTTTGTAACGAAGGTTGCTCCATAACTGATTCCAACTCCTGCAGCTACATCCTTCACATAAATCACATGGGACTTTAGCTCCATTGCCGGAATCAATTGAATCTCCTTATGGCTAACATCCTCTGACGGATAAATCCCATAGGTTACGATACCACATCTTATCATATTAAGCTCTGCCCCAGACAGATTAAGAATTCCGGCGCTATTCGCTGCATGATGCACCGGTATATGGATATTTTCCTTAGTAAGCAAATCAATAAATCTCAGGAATCTCTCTAGCTGATTGCTTGCACTTGTTATATCTGTCTCATCAGCTCTCGCAAAATGTGTAAATATTCCCTCAATATTAATTCCTTTTAATGAATAAATCCTCTTAATTTCCTCAATGCTTTCTGCCGAGTCATTG
>DATESP010000125.1:0-2724 GCA_035270645.1 Mobilitalea sp.
ACCCACCATAATTTCATCTTAAAATTTTCATCATAAGATGAAAAAACGTGCCAGAAGGGATTCGAACCCCCGACACATGGCTTAGAAGGCCATTGCTCTATCCGACTGAGCTACTAGCACATATATGGCGTGATATCGTCAAGTACTTTATTCATATGCCTGACTACATATCAAGCGGGTGATGGGAATCGAACCCACGCATCTAGCTTGGAAGGCTAGTGTTCTACCATTGAACCACACCCGCGTAGTAAATAATACAATATTCTATTCTGTGAAACTATTACTCCTATTATACGTATCAGGTAACATTCTGCCAACTGATAACCTATAAAGTCGGGGTGACAGGATTCGAACCTGCGACCTCTTGGTCCCAAACCAAGCGCTCCACCAAGCTGAGCCACACCCCGATAATATACAATTCTAATGTCATTCATTTTCAAGGCTTTTAGCTCACACAAGCCGTGACGCAAGACTTATTATATAATAGCATCTCTTTAATGTCAACACATTTCTATATCTTTTTATGTTATTCCTTATAGTAATTCAAGGTAAAATGAGCTACTCCATAAGAATCTATATCCATTATAATAAAGGTTGGGATCTTACCATGTTGTCTCGGGAGTGCAAGACTTCCCGGGTTAACTGCCCAAACATCATCCTTTAGGTCAATCATTGGTACATGCGTGTGACCAAACAATACAATATCTGCCTGATTTTTTTTGGCCACCTCCTTGAGGTTATATGTGCCCGAATTTACTCCATACCGGTGCCCATGGGTCAGCATTACGTAATATTTACCTATCAAAATCATCTTTTCCTTTGGCAGACCATCAAAAAAATCATTGTTTCCTGATATCATCTCAGTGGGGCAGGGTGCTATGGATCTAATATAGTCCTCCCCGCCATCATAATCTCCCAGATGTATCAAAAGATCAATCGGGCAGACCCTTTCTAGCGTTTTAAATAAATATTGTTCCCTTCCATGAGTATCGCTAACAATTAATACCTTCATATTCCATCTCCCGATTAATGTCTATATATACCTCGTAATCGCCTTTTTTATGGCTAATAGCGCCTTACCTCGATGACTAATAAGGTTCTTTTGCTCAGGCAGCATCTCAGCCGTTGTACAATGATATTCAGGCACATAGAATATAGGGTCATACCCAAATCCGTGACTTCCACAGCTCTGTTCAGCAATTAAGCCCTCAATGGTCCCTCTTTTGGTTATTGTTTCACCATCAGGGAATACACAGGCAATTACGCATACGAATCTAGCGCGCCGCTCTTCCCCTTCGCAGTCCTTGAGTTTATCTATAATATATTGATTTTTAACTAAGTAGGAAGTGTCTTCTCCCAAAAATCTGGCTGAATATACACCCGGAGCTTTATCGAGGTAATCCACTTCAAGGCCCGAATCATCTGCCATCACTATCTCACCCGTCATCTCACTAACCACTCTTGCTTTGATAATCGCATTTTCTTCAAAGGTACTACCACTCTCGTCTATATCAGGATTCAAGCCTGCTTCTTTTAGCGAAATAAGCTTAATATCTAAATCACCTAAAATCGCTCGAATTTCATTCATCTTTCCCTCATTTGAAGTAGCAAATATAATTTTTTTCATATTACCTCCATACTTGACCATGTCACACGCAAATGTCGAGAATTTGAAAAGCTCAATATGAGCATTCATTAATACCCATCAATAATATTGAACTCTTCATACGCCTGCATTATTCCTTTATATATCCCCAACGCTACGGCCTTCTGATTTTCTTTCTGTAATAAATACTCCAAATCTCTGCTATGTGTCATATAGCCAGCCTCAACAATAATCGCAGGAACAGTCGCATGATTTAATATATAAATATCCTCCTTGTGCTGTCTCATTAATCCGCTGTTTGGCAAAGTAGTTGTGTTCTCTACCTGCTTACTAAATATATCTGCCAATTTTTGAGTATTCACATTCTTAAATTCTGTACTATAATACAATATCTCAGTACCTCTTGTGTTACGTACATCATTGGCGTTACAATGTATGCTTATAAAAAAATCACAGTCCACTGCATTAGCCAGCTCCACCCTTGGCCTTAAAAAGACTTTATCATCCCCAAGCCTCGTATAATATACTTTAATGTCCTCTTTGTCAAGTAGCTCCTTTACATACAGCAGCAGCTTTATATTAATATTTTTCTCATAGACAGAATCATCATTAGAAAGTGCTCCTGGATCCTTACCGCCATGTCCTGCATCTATAACCAGAACTTTATCATATACCTCATGCGGATGCTTCAGTCCTATATAATAGTAACCCTCATCCTCCATTAAAATATGCGCGTAAACATTATCTAATTCAATCAACAGTTCATTGTCATACAATCCTGTACTCACATTCGACGTACTATTTATTGTTATACTATGGGCAATATCCTTACCATAATCTTTCGAAATAACCTCAGTAACTGTTCCATCATCCGGGTCTATCTCAAAATTTACTATCTCTGTATATTGTGGTTCTCCGATGAAATAATCCATATTATTTACTCTTCCAACAGTGCTGTAATCCACACTGTCATCTTCCAACCCACTCATAATTACCCTTATACTTTTTGTCATATATAAGTCTTCAAGCGTTACATGCACGTTTTCTCCTGATTGCTTCTTAATCATTAAAAAACGTTCTCCTAATTGATTTGCAATATTCGTGTCGATTTCCTGAAG
>DATESP010000126.1:0-3661 GCA_035270645.1 Mobilitalea sp.
GGATCCTATGCTCTGTATATACCAGCTCTATTTATTAAGGATTTAAATATCAGGGATTTAAAGATTACTGCAACAGATACAGGACAAACAGGGGAAGCTAATATTGTTATACTAAGAAGAAGTTTATTCCCGCTTGACTAAACAGAGCAAAAAGGATACTGTATTCTATACAGTATATTGGTTATTAGAATTATGCAATCCTTCCAGATAATTGAGATGCTTAGTAAAAGGAAGATACCGAACAGTTTAGATGTCGTAAAGATAAAGATAAAGTGCCTTGGAGGACAGAATGAAAGAGTATATCCAAAATCTTAAGAACAGTGAGTGGTTCAATAAATTATTCAATAGGGAGATAATTACCTATGCTATAGCAGGAGTACTCACAACTATTATAAACTTCATAAGCTATGAGGGGCTGTACCGCCTGGGTTTAACTAATCTGAAGGCCAATTTGCTGGCTTGGGTAATTGCGGTTACCTTTGCCTATATCGTGAATAAGTTGAATGTATTCCATTCAAAAAGCGAAACAGTGAAGGATGAAGCATTAAAGGTTACTAAGTTTTACGGAGCAAGATTAGTTTCCTTGGGTGTGGAACAGCTGGGAATCTATATATTCGTGGAAGTCCTCGGTGTTTACCGTTGGATCATAAAGGGAGCCTTGTCCGTCATTGTTATAATATTAAACTATATTTTTAGTAAATTATACATTTTTAATAAGAAAAAGGGAATTTAGAATCTAAGGAATAGATAGATAAGCTCACGAAGGGCCTGGTATTTAACATATATCTGGCCTTTTCCGTTATTTGAAATGACGCAAAGAGTCATACTGTTATCCAGAAGCCGGCTGTTTACTATTATGTTTTAACTTGAGCATACTGGTATTAGAAAAATCGTCTCGTAAAAGCATGTAGACAATTAAATTGTAAATATGAGTTAACATAGCAGTTTTGTGATATATGGGGAGGGATGTTTTGATGAGCTGTCAGATGCATAAGTTTGGATAAGAAATAGTATAAAAGTTAATTATATTCCATGGTTGGGATTGAAATAATGAAAACTTATGGTAAACTTGTGATAGTTTATTACGTTATAAGTTAATTATAGTAGCGGAGGGTTACATTATATGGATAAGATAGAAGCAATCGTGAAAATAAAAAAAGGTAAAGGAAGAAGCCTAAAAGGTGGTGGACTCTGGATATTTGACAATGAGATAGATCAGATAACAGGTCAATATGAAAATGGTAACCTTGTTCATGTGCATGACTTTGACGACTACTACCTTGGATGTGGATTTATTAATACGAACTCAAAGATAACCGTTCGTATGATGACTAGGATTAAGGGGCAAGAGGTAGATTATGAATTTTTAACTATGCGTGTCAGAAATGCTTGGGAGTACCGGAAAACTACAGTGGATACCGGAAGCTGTCGTATAATCTTCGGTGAAGCAGATTTCCTTCCGGGACTGGTAATTGATAAGTTCGCAGATGTTCTCGTAGTACAGTCTTTGGCAATGGGAATAGACAAGTTAAAGGAGGAAATCCTTCAGATTCTGATATCAGTATTAGCAGAGGATGGTGTTATGATCCGTGGCATATACGAAAGAAGTGATGCTAAGGTTCGTGTCAATGAAGGGATGGAGCGGATTAAAGGCTTTATTGGTAAGGAGTTTGACACCAAGGTTGAGATTATTGAGAATGGGGTAAGATACCTCGTAGATGTAGCAGAAGGTCAGAAGACCGGCTTCTTTCTTGATCAGAAATACAATCGTGCAGCTATAGCCAGACTCTGTAAAGGAGCAAGAGTACTGGACTGCTTTACACATACTGGTTCATTTGCTTTAAATGCAGGATTAGCTGGAGCGGCAGAAGTGACAGGAGTGGATGCCTCTGAGTTAGGAATTACACAGGCAACAGAAAATGCGGCATTGAACGGATTATCAAATACAGTAAAGTTTATCTGTGAGGATGTCTTTGAATTATTACCAAGACTTGAAGAACAGGGTGAGCAATATGATGTCGTAATTCTTGATCCTCCGGCCTTTACAAAATCGCGTGATTCAGTTAAGAATGCTATCAAGGGTTATCGCGAGATTAATTTAAGAGCAATGAAATTAGTTAAGGATGGCGGTTATCTTGCCACCTGTTCTTGCTCACATTTTATCACACCTGAAATTTTTGCTGAAACCATCGGACAAGCCGCTAAGAATGTGAAGAAAAGGATCCGTCAGGTAGAATACAGGACCCAGTCCACGGATCACCCTATTCTATGGGCTGCTGATGAATCCTATTATTTGAAGTTCTTTATCTTTCAAGTAATAAGTGAAAAATAACTATGGATATTATTTTTTCTTGTTATCCTTATTGAGATTTGGAGGATCAAAGGTAGAAATCTTTGAACTTCCATCGGCATCTAACATATAGATATGCGTATTGTCAAAATCCTTAAAAAATACAAAATTACTCGTTACATGGAGCTGTTTAAAATTACCTTCCATTAGGGTCTCTTCCTCAAGAGACGCCAGATCTAGCCGACATATTCTGCTGTTATCCTGATCATCAACCTGATAATACAGAAAGGTACTTGTATTCGTAATATTATAAGAGGAACAACGTTCATTTACCAGGACAACGGGATCAGAACCGTCATTATTCATCCGATTCAGAGAGTAGTTATTTGATATATCAAGGTAATAGATATATCCTCCAAAGAATATCGGATAGGCAAAATTGCCTTTTTTAACTGTAGAGGTGGTAAAGCTAGACAAATCCATTGAGTAAATATCATGATCCTGTTCGAATCCGGTATAGTAAAGCTTGTTATCAGCTACAGTGATAGGAATTATAGCTTCCTTAATAAGAAGCCTTTCCTTGGTATTATCAATTCGATTACGATAAAAATATAGACCTTCATTAACGTCATAGTTTTGATAGTATAGGAAATTATCCTTTAAGGTTAAATAACTTCCGGGATTAGGTGAAATAGATTCTAAATCCTTTCCATTTTGATTAATACGGTAAATCCCGGTATTATTAAACATCAAGATACTTCCAGAACTATTTTCTCTTGTATTATTGGCCCTTAGGTAATAGACATAATTCTCATCGGCATTAATATAAGCGACTTTATCCTCGTGAAGCTTTTTAATATAGCTTTTATCAGAGGACATAACATAAAGACTTCCATCGTCATTGTCATTACTGAAATATATCTTTCCGTCCTTCTCACAGAAGAGACCACCGTTATATATATTGCCCGCGGTGTTACCGGTTGCTTCCTCATCACTGAAATAAGTCCGGCCTCTGGAATATATAAATATCCCGATTATTACCACACCTGTAAGGATAACCAAGGTTATGAGAATTCTTTTGATTGATACAAGCATAATTACCTCCGAAAAATAGTATATTAGGTCAATTTATTGGCGATTTTTTATTGAATTATATATGACTATTATATATCGACCATTTGGAATATGCAATATGCAGATGGCGTAAGCAAATGTAGACTTGAACAAGAAAGACAATTATATCGGAGAGACATAAAGAGATAAGACATAAAGAGATAAGACATAAAGAGATAAGACATAAAGAGATAAGACATAAAGAGATAAGACATAAAGAGATAAGACATAAAGAGATAAGACATAAAGAGATAAGAC
>DATESP010000127.1:0-3525 GCA_035270645.1 Mobilitalea sp.
AGCGAATCAAAGGGTCATTAAGCAGATGCGTATTTCTGAAATTGCCTACGGATGCCGACCAAGAAAACTCACAAATTGAGATACCTGAAGAATTTATGAAAATACCTGAAGGCGAAGAAGGCGAATTGCCATTTAATTAAAGGAGGAAAGACATGGTTGATATTCAAGGTGTATGGAGAGGCATGATATCTAGGTGTAAATATGCTTCATATAATAACAGTTTGGCGGCATATGTAGGTTGTTCGGTATGTGAAGAATGGCAAGAATATAAGAATTTTGAGAAGTGGTGTCTCAATAACCTATATAACTGCAATGGAGAAAAACTAGAACTCGATAAAGACTTGATGGTTAAGGGAAATAGAGTTTATTCACCTGAGACATGTTGTTTTCTACCTAAAAGAATAAACCTATTGATTAAATCCAGAAGGGCTTTTAAAAACGGGATGCCACCTGGAGTTTCATGGCCAGGAACAAGAGCTGATTCATTTGTCGTTCATATAAGTTTAGGAGGTCAAAAGATTAATAAAACCTTCAATGACAAATATGTAGCTTTCGATTATTACAAAGAAAAGAAAGAGAATTATGTTAAGAGCGTGGCACAAAATTATAAACAATTTCTACCTGAGAACATATTTGTAGCATTAATGACATTTGAAGTACTGATTTCGGATAGTGAGTGTTACACCTGCGAGAATGAATTTATAAAAAACGGAAAGCCAGTATATTCAAGCTTCTTAGAGTATATCAAGGCAAAAGTTACACCTGTTACACCATAAAATATAAGCCTCTATATTATGCCGGTTTTTTTGAAAAATTGAGAGTGCGCCTCGCACGTAAGAAAGCCATAAAATAGGTGTAACGGTGTAACACCCTCGACAAAGCCAGTAAAATCAAGGGTCTAGCTGTTACACGTAAGGTGTAACAAAAGGTAAATATGGTGTAACAAGCATGAAAAGGGGTGTAACAATGACAGATATTAACAAATCAGATAATCAAATATTGCTATTAATTCCGTCACCGGAAGAGGTCCGACAGATATTCAACGACACATACAATATATTTTATAAAAAATGGAAAGATATATCCACCCTGGAGCAATGGATTGACTTGGTGCAGGATATGAGTCGGATTAATCAAAAATATAATTGCGAGTTGTGTAAGCAGATATTGTTGGAGTTAGTTAAGGTGATTGAGCATGGATTTAAACAGAGGGAGGAATACAAGTGAATAAATTACAATTAGCCATGAATGCAGGCGCTAGAGCTATAGAAAATAATAAGCGTTTGGACGGGTCCATATACGTATATGATGTTTTTTCTAATGATGCGCAAAGAATATCGTATCGCGAGGCCTGCCAGATACTAAGAGAATGCGCCGAGAATAATGGATGGATACCGGTTGGCAGAGAATTACCAGAAATAGAGGGCGAATATAAAGTTACGGTATGTTATGAGAGAAATGGAGAAATTAACGAAATTAAAAATGCAGGATTCTTCCGCGGTCAATGGCATGTTTGCTTAAATCATCTAGAAGTACCATATAAGGTAACCGCATGGAAGTTATTAGATGAGCCATATGAGGAGGAATAATCATGAGTGAGGAATTACAGAAACCAATCAAAATTAAGTGTCGCACCATAGCCGAACAAATGTTAATCAAACGAAATATCAAAGCCACCGAATGTAATAGATTTTGTGAATATAAATCACAATGTACCAAAACGGATGATATGACATGTGGCGAATTTATTTTATCTTTAGTGGAGTGGGATATTGATGCAGACAACAATTGACACTACCTCACCACAGTTAAGATTTGCATAGGAGGAATTATGAACGGTCAAATGGAATTAACTGATTGCATGCATGAAATTGACAACATAGAGCGACGAAAAGTTAACAACAGATGTGAAACATGCCAATATGAAAAACATACCGCAATAATCCACTGGCATGACAACGATGGTAAGCCCAAGGATATTATAAAGAAAAACTGGATACACGAAAATTGTCTTAAATGTCAATCATGGTTTTGCAAAGTCACAAGTGCTTCCGGAATCGATAAGGACCATTATAAAAAGATCAAGTCTATGTATCAACCATTTAGAGGTAAATATGACACGGCAGAGATTGATAGGGATAGGGCAGAGAAGCTGAAGGAATATAACGCATTTTAAGGAGGGTAACAAATGAATAATCCAACCGTAACAATATTCGCCGAAAACAAACAATATCCCGCCAACAAGGGGTTTGAGTCATTCACATTCCATCCAATATTAATCCTGGATGGAACAGTCACCAATATGAGGGAGCCTAGGAAGAAGGAGGTTGTGAAGAAATGTTAATACGTTCACAGAATAAGAAAGATTTAGTAAGTTTAGATGATATAGGCATTATACCATCAAGAAAGATTAGCGGTACATATGATATTGAAATATACAAACACGATGCACATTGCTTAATGGGTAGATATTCCACCGAAGCTAAAGCAATTAAGGTATTGGATATGATATGTGATGCTTACGAACGATGCGAGCGAACAGATTATCAAAATATCGGATATGTAGGTAACGGAGTATTTCAGATGCCACTAGACGAAATAGTCAAGGGAGGTGGCAAGGATGAGCAATAACGCAAATATAGTAATATCGAAATCATTAATGACGTCTATTTCAAGAGTTGCAGACCAATGTCTTAATAGTGCCAAGACAATAGATAACGGAATTGTAGAAATAGGATTTATTGTTGATGCTTATAACGAATATTTTTATACAGGAAGAGGGAAAGTCTCAAAGGAAGGAGCTGCCAAGGATGAATAAACAGGAGATTGAAAAGGCTATTGATTATTTTAAGAATGCACATATTGATTATTCAAATGTGGAAAGCGGAGTAATAGCGGAGAGGGTATGCAACCTAGCAATATCCGCACTCACTCAACAGTTAAATGACGGATGGATACCGGTATCATCAGGGAGATTGCCGAAGAGCGAGGAAAGAGTTTTTATCTGTGCCGATAGAAAACGATACGACAGGAAAATAGTTCAGATTAGAACAACGGCCATGTATGAGGATGGCACAATGCGCACCGATGATAGCGGATTCTCCTGGGAAGATTGCGAGTTTGAGTATGACGAAGAATCAAATGATTATATCATTCCCGAGGGGTGGTACGAGCAGAATATGTATTGCGAGGAATTTGGAATAGTAGACGATTTTGTTACTCATTGGCAACCACTACCCAAACCGTGGAAGGAGACAGTATGACAGGAGCCATCGAGTTTTTAACCAAGGCACAGACAATATGCGAGAGCGAGACAGACAATGAAATGTCCTTTACTATAATCGAGTATTTAAATGATACAGGAAGAGGGTTGCCAACAGCCGGCCTAGTACGCAAGGTAATGGCTTATCAGCTAAAGGAGGATAAAGATGCAGAGGGAAATTAAGTTTAGAGCGTGGGATAAGTTCCGTAGAATAATGTGTAACCATGAAGATATAAACATCTGGGATAGGTTTATGAAAGATG
>DATESP010000128.1:0-12405 GCA_035270645.1 Mobilitalea sp.
GTGCTGCGCCGTGGCGTGCGCCTTGGGCAACCGGACACATCATATTTACTTCATGTGAATACATCATGTTGTTGAAACTCCTTTCAATTTACGTAGAATAGCAAATGCTTGTTATTTACTTAACATATTCTCGCATAAAACGATTGATAAGTCCATAGTTATTTAGAAATTCTTTTTAGTTGCGACTTCTCCAACTTTCTTATAGATACTTCCAGCTGGAATAAATCCTCTAACTCCGGACAATGGATATACATTACTGTTCCTGCCTATCACACTACCCGGATTGAGTACACTGTTACAGCCAACTTCAACATGGTCGCCAAGTATCGCTCCAAACTTCTTCAGATTCGTCTCTATGGTTTCTTCACCTGCATGTACCTTAACCAATGTCTTGTCCGACTTCACATTGGAGGTTATGGAGCCTGCTCCCATATGAGATTTATATCCCAGGATGGAGTCTCCGACATAGTTGTAATGGGGTACCTGAACCTTATTAAATAATATTACATTCTTTAACTCCGTGGAGTTACCAACCACAGCACCTTCTCCAACAAGTGCACTCCCTCTGATAAAAGCACAATGGCGAACCTCAGCATCTTTACCAATAATCGTCGGTCCGTTGATGGATGCAGAAGGAGCAACCTTCGCGGATTTTGCAATCCAGATATCTTCTCCAACCCTATTGTATTCCTCTTCGGAAAGAGTCGCTCCAATTTTAAGAATTGACTCCTTTATCTTCGCCAGTACTTCCCATGGATAGACGCATCCTTCAAATGCACAGGCTGCAATCGTCTCCTTCAAATCCAGTAATTCGCTAATTGTTAATTGTTCCAACATAATAATCCTCCTTATTCTACGGTTACTGACTTCGCTAGGTTTCTGGGCTTATCCAAGTCTATTCCCTTACCTACTGCTACATAGTAGGATAAAAGCTGAAGTGGAATCACTGCTAGCGAGGTTGTAAAATGCTTATCTGTAACCGGTATTGTTATCGTCATATCGGAAACCTTCTCAGCTTCCTCATTTCCTTCATTCGTTATGGCGAGTACCAGAGCTCCTCTGGACTGAACCTCAACGATATTGCTAACCGTCTTTTTAATCAGACTATCCTGTGTCAGAAGTGCTGTCACGAGGGTTCCCTCTTCAATAAGAGCTATGGGTCCATGTTTGAGTTCTCCAGCAGGATATGCTTCAGAATGAATGTATGAAATCTCCTTCATCTTAAGGGATCCTTCCAAGGCTGTAGTATAATCAATTCCTCTACCAATGAAGAAACTATCCTTTACGGCAACAAATTTATGTGCTATGTATTGTATCTGCGTCAGTTTATTATCCAAAATTGCTTGAATCTTCTCGGGCAATTCCAACAGTTCATTAAGAGCCGCTTCAAACTGTTCTTGAGGCAAGGTTCCTCTGACTTTGGCAAAATGCATTGCTAGTAGATATAGAGCTGAAAGCTGTGTAGAATACGCCTTAGTAGTTGCCACCGCTATCTCAGGTCCTGCCCAGGTATACATAACGTTATCTGCTTCTCTTGCAATTGAGCTTCCTACTACATTTATGATACCTAACACCTTACAGCCCTGACGCTTTGCTTCTCTTAATGCTGCGAGAGAATCCGCTGTCTCACCGGATTGGCTGATAATAATTGTAAGAGAATCCTCCTCTATTAGAGGATTACGATAACGGAATTCAGAGGCCAAATCTACCTCCACAGCAATTCTAGCTATATCCTCTATAACATACTTTCCAGTAACACCGGTATGATAAGCAGAGCCACATGCTACTATATATATCTTCTTGAGCTTACAGATATCCTCTATATTCATATTCAGCTCATCAATCACAATATCATTGTTTCTAATTCTTGGATGAATGGTATCCCGGACTGCCTTGGGCTGTTCAAAAATCTCCTTTAACATGAAATGTTCATAGCCACCTTTTTCTGCGGCAGTGATATCCCATTCAACAGTAGACATCTCCTTATTGATATGTTCAAGGTCTGAATTAAAGAAATACACCCCGTCCCTGGTCAGCTTAACTATCTCGCCATTATCAAGGTAATATACATTTCTGGTGAATTTTAATATAGCCGGAACATCTGAAGCAATAAAGTTGCCACTCTCTGACACACCTACAATTAAGGGGCAGTCTTTGCGGACTGCATAGAATTCGTCCGGATGGTCATCAAAAATAATCCCAAGTGCATAGGAACCCTCTAGTTTTGTCAATACCTTAGTGATAGCTTCAGACGGATCTCCCTCATAATAGCGATCGAGTAATTGTGCTACAACCTCAGTGTCCGTATCACTCTGGAATTGGTAACCTTTTTCAATAAGCCTATTCTTGATTTTAACATAGTTTTCTATGATTCCATTATGTACAACTGCTATAGATTCGTTAGTATTAAAATGAGGATGTGAATTAGTATCTGAGGGTGCTCCATGTGTTGCCCATCTGGTATGTCCGATTCCTATCGTTCCCTCCAGAGTTTCTCCACCTCTGGTCAAATCAGTTAAAGCCTTTAGTCTACCTTTACATTTAGTAACGTGTATTCTTTCACCATCACTAACTGCTAACCCTGAAGAATCATATCCTCTATATTCCAACTTTGACAAACCCTCTAATAGGATAGGCGCCGCTTGATTTTCACCAATGTATCCAACTATACCGCACATAGCAATCCTCCTTATGTCAATATCATTATTGCCTATAATCTTATTCCATTTCAGTACATTTTATGCTATTTACTTACAATAAAAATTATAAAAGTTCACGCGTTATCTTATCACAAATTAATGTAGTTGTCACCAAAAAAATGATGACAACTACATTTTTTTGGTGACAAATCTATTTACGATAGAAGCCTGCTGTTTCATTAAAATAGCCGGTCAATGTCGTCTGATTATTCAAGGCTTTTACTCCAGAAACCATCCGTCCTACAAAACCCTCCAGTTTCTCCATGTACTCTTCTTTAGTTATCTGCCCATCCGCAACATAGGTTAAACCCTTCTCCCAGCTTGCTGTAAGCTCAGCATTTAATAGTGACTTTATCGAAGTATTTACTACTCCATAAATCAATTCTCCTAGCAAAGCTGGTGTAATGATCTGAGTTTTCTTATTTAGCTCCAGATAATTAATCTTTACCAGCTTATTAAGTATCTCTGCTCTAGTTGCACTGGTTCCGATGCCACTTCCCTTTATCTGAGCCCTAAGTTCATCATCCTCGATAAACTGACCTGCACTTTCCATCGCCAGGATCAGGGTACCTGAACTATACCTCTTCGGAGGCACTGTCTCACCCTCCTTAACACCTAAGGTCTTTACCGGTAGCTGCATCCCTTTCTTAAGGCTCATGATTACCTGCATAAATGTCTGGTCTGAGCTTTCCACATCACTTATATCCTCAGAAGATTCTTTATCTTCAACATTATCATTCTTATTAGCTTTTACTTTTGCTTCGTTAGAATTACCAAGCACTTTAAGATAACCCTCCTTCTCCAATACCTTAAAGGTTGAGAAGAAGCTCTCCTTCTTAATTTTTGAAGTAATATTAATCTTACGGTATTCTGCCGCAGGGTAAAATATACTTAAAAAACGTTTTGCTATGGTTTCATATATCCTGGACGCGGTCGGGTTAACACTCCCTAAAGCATTTAAACCCTGGCCTGTCGGTACAATCGCATAATGATCTGTAATCTGACTATCATTTACATAACGGGTCTTGGCTATATTCTTATATGAGCCCTGCTCCAATATCTCTGTAGCAAACTCTCTAAGAGCTTGATGCCCCTGCAAACCTTTAATATTCTTGTATATTTCCTTGGCCACCGCCGTGGATAGAACTCTGGCATCCGTTCTTGGATAGGTAACCAGCTTTTTCTCGTATAATTCTTGTACAACCTTTAAGGTTTCATCCGGACTGATTTTGAAAATTCTAGCACAATCATTCTGAAGCTCAGCCAGGTTATAAAGCAAGGGCGGATTCTTTTTCTCCTTCTTCTTCTCAAGTAGCGTGATTTCCGCCATTAGGCCCTGTGATTGTTCCGGTATAGGATTGGCATTCCAGGTACCCTCCTCACTAATCTCCGGAATATCTCCGGCAAGCTCTTTTATCAGCTTTAAGGCAGATTCCTTCTGCGAGAACCCATTCTCTTTATATAATAATGGTGAATTATAATAATCTGAACCCTCTACTGCTCGGAATTCTCCGGTCAATTTCTTATCTTCAACAGCAAAATCAGCCATTACCCTATAGAAGGGGGTCTTAACAAAATTTCTGATTTCTAATTCTCTCCGCACGACAATCCCAAGTACACAGGTCATTACCCTGCCCACAGAAATAGCAGCCCATCGGTCTGTCTTTAAGAATCTCTGAACTTCATTACCGTATTTAAGAGTAAGAATTCGAGAGAAATTAATTCCCATAAGGTAATCCTCTTTAGCTCGAAGATAAGCAGCATCAGATAAATTATCATATGAAGTTAAGGGCTTTGCTTCCTTGATTCCTCTGAGAATTTCCTCCTCCGTCTGAGAATCGATCCAAACGCGCTTCTTTGTCTTAGTAGCAGGCACCTTGGCAACCTGATCAACCAAACGGTATATGTATTCACCCTCCCGCCCAGAGTCAGTACATACATAGATAGTATCGATATCCGTGCGGGTTAGTAGCCCTTTAACTATATTAAATTGTTTTTTAACATTCGGAATGACTTCATACAGAAATTCATTCGGTAGAAATGGTAACGTCTCCATATTCCATTTCTTTAGTGCCGGATTATATACTTCGGGATAGCTCATGGTTACCAAATGTCCGACACACCAGGTAACAACAGCATTCTCTGATTCAATATAACCATCCTGCTTCTTACCCGTAATCTTCAAAGCTTTGGCAAACTCCGTAGCCACACTAGGTTTTTCTGCAATATATAAACTCTTGGACATCTCTTCCCAACTTTCCTAACAGCAAATGTATATGGACACCCTATAGTTATTATCATCACTTTTTTCATGACATATATGATAAAGGCATTTAACGCATAATAACTTTAGAGAAATCCGAATACTATAAGTATACCTTAAAAACACAAATTGGACAAACATAAAATCTATTGGCTAATCGTAGAAAATTAGCATTATTTTTATTGAATATTAACATACTATCGATTACAATTAATGTAGTATTAAACTACGACATCAGGTACAAACCATCAGAGTACCTAGGTTAGGAGGAACCTATGAAGGATTATCAATTATTCAGCGATTCATCGTGTGATTTACCCGAAAACTTAATACATGAGCATCAAATCCAACTGATTCCCTTCTATGTGAGCTTTGACCGTGATAAATATTATAAAGAAAATATCGATATGTCGAATGAAGTATTCTATGATACCCTGACTTCGAAGAATCAATTTGCAACTACCTCCCTACCCTCAGTTCAGGATTACATCAATATATTTCGCCCTACTCTCAAAGATGGCTATGATATAATTTGTCTATGTCTTTCGCAGAAGTTTTCTGGATCATATCAGTCTGCTATCAATGCTAAGCAAATTCTTGATGAACAATATACAAATTGTACTATTCAAATCATTGATAGCATTCAGGCAACCGCGGGACAGGGGCTTCTACTCCTACAGATGGCTAAGATGAAGAAGTCCGGATTACAAATTAATGAAGTCGTTGAGCGTGTAAATCGTATAAAATCCACTTCACGTATTATGTTTACTCTTGATACCCTTGAATATCTAACACGAGGCAGAAGAATTGGTAAGGTTGTATCCTTAGCCAAGGAGATGATGGGCCTAAAACCCCTAATTCAACTAAAGGATGCTGAGTTAATCCCCTATTCTAATATCAGGGGCAGGAAGAAATCATTGAATAAGGTTTATGAAATGATGGTGGAATATTTCATTGAATCCAATGAAAATCCATCTAGTTATGACTTCTGCATCGTCAATGCAACAACGGCGAATGAAGCAAATGCTCTGCAGAAGAGAGTTGAGCAGTACCTCGGAAGAGATATTTTATATCCGGTCTTCCAGATTGGCGTGACCATCGGTACCTATACTGGACCTGGAGCAATCGGAATCTGCTTTATAAAGAAATATGAGAAGGAGGGATAAGCATGTCAGCAAAGACTACCTACTACGAAAATCTAGCTGATACATTAATCGAGAAATTTAACAAACGTGGAATTGAGGGATACTATTGCGAAGATTCAAGTGAAGCTCTACTGATGGCAAAACGTTTCCTGACCCCAGGCTGTTCCATATCATGGGGAGGATCAGAAACTTTAAGCGAAATTGGTCTGATAGATGAACTAAAATCTTCAGATTACATACTCTATGATCGCAAAACCGCTCATTCACCGGAGGAATCCTCGCAAATGTACAGTAAAATCGTGACTGCTGATTATTATTTTATGAGTTCAAACGCAATCACACTGGACGGCCAGCTGGTGAACATAGATGGCTATGGAAACAGGGTTGCCTGCCTCATTACAGGTCCAAAGAATGTTATCATCATTGCCGGTATGAATAAGATTGTTCTGGATGTCAACACTGGTATCGAGCGTGTACGCAATATGGCTTCTCCACCGAACAATGTTAGGCTTAACAACAAGACTCCCTGTGCCGAAATTGGTAAATGTGCTAATTGTCTGGTTGATGACTGCATCTGTTGCGAGATAGTTATCACAAGAAAATCTAAACTTCCGGGACGAATCAAGGTTATTTTGGTTGGCGAAGAGCTTGGTTACTAAAGAGTAGAGATACAGAGCAACAAGATTAATAATAGAAAGCGAGGAAAATTATCATGGCAAAAAATGAATGCTGTACACCGATAGAACCCGGTGTCAATGTGAATGTTACAGTGAATGTAACTAAGATTGTAAAGTATTTATGTTTAGCAGGAGTATTTATCGTTGGTATTATCTTTGGGACAAAGTGCTATAACAAAATGATGGATGAATGGTATTCTTCTATCTAATGCATTGCAAGCTCCGACCAGAGCAAAATGAGCAGGCAATGTCTTGTTCAGTTTCTTATTATTTCATAGAATATAGTCCGATTAAGTATGTCACTTCAATGGAATTTAGATTACCAATCTATCATTAGTATATAAAGATGGTACTTTTAAACTTCACATAACGTTCACTTTTCCTTAATAGAATGAACATATTTATAGACTATAATTACATTATAGATTAATACAATCTATGAAATATTAATAAGCTAGCAAGTAAATTTTCGATAGATTAAAGCTTTGTTCATAAACTCCCCAAAAAAAGCCAACCGAAACCGGTTGGCTTTTCCTCTATCTATTCTAAATCTAGATTATACTATTCTTACATTGTGAATTTAGTATTAATATAACGGATACTTATCTGTAAGTGTTTTAATCATTTCCATGGCTTTGCTCTTATTAGCATCAACATCTTTAATTAACAGATAAATTGCTTCAGCAATAACGTCCATATCCTCTGCCTTTAGTCCTCTAGTAGTAACAGCTGCTGTTCCAAGGCGGATACCGCTTGTAACAAAAGGAGAAGCCGGATCATTCGGAACTGTATTCTTATTGCAGGTAATATTGGCTGCATCTAGAAGCTTCTCAGCATCCTTACCTGTTACATTCATGTTCTGGAGATCGACTAACATAAGATGATTGTCCGTACCTCCAGATACCAGGTTAAAGCCACGTTTCATCAATCCCTTAGCAAGAGCCTGTGAGTTCTCGATAATTCGCCTTGCATAATCTTTAAAGCTCGGATCAAGAGCTTCTTTAAAGCATACTGCTTTTGCAGCAATCACATGCATTAGTGGACCACCCTGGATACCTGGGAACACGGCCTTATTCAGTTTATGCTCTTCTGCAAATTCAGCGCTAGATAAGATCATACCACCTCTTGGTCCTCTTAAGGTCTTATGAGTAGTAGTGGTCGTAACGTGCGCATAAGGTATCGGGTTTTCATGGTAGCCTGTTGCCACTAGACCTGCAATATGTGCCATATCAACCATCAGATATGCTCCAACTTCATCTGCGATTTCTCTGAATTTCTTAAAATCTATCTTTCTTGCATAAGCACTAGCGCCGGCTACAATCAGCTTCGGCTTACTCTCTATTGCAATACTTCTAAGTGCCTCATAATCTATGAATCCTTCATTATTAACACCATAAGGAACGATATGAAAGTAGCTTCCGCTCATATTAACAGGACTTCCATGTGTAAGATGGCCGCCATGGGCTAGGTTCATTCCCATTACTGTATCGCCCGGCTTCAACAATGCAAAAAATACAGCCATATTAGCTTGTGCACCGGAATGAGGCTGAACATTAGCATAGGTACATCCAAAGAGCTGCTTAGCACGGTCAATTGCCAGATTTTCAGCAATATCAACAAATTCACAGCCTCCGTAATATCTCTTACCGGGATAGCCCTCCGCATATTTGTTAGTCAACTGGCTTCCCATCGCCGCCATTACTGCTTTACTAACAAAGTTTTCGGAAGCGATTAATTCAATATGATCATTTTGTCTTCCAATCTCCAAAGATATAGCATTCGCTATCTCAGGATCATATGACTTTACTTCTTCAAATGAGTACATTATATTTTTTCCTTTCCAAGTAAATTTTAAGCGCAAATTAGAATCACCTTACACTTCTTAGTGCAGATTATATCATACTAATTTCATATATAAAAGTAAAAATAAATATTTATACATCTTATACATCTTTTGTTTAATAAATGGTTACTGTTCACTCGTTAGTCAACGCGAGGTGTTTTACGCAAGTAAAACCCGAGAACTTCATGCGCCAAAGTGCTCTTTTTGCACTTTGTGTGCATAATTGTTGCTGTGAACGAGGTACGAGTGAACAGTAACAATAAATGTTCAAGTACCTTCAAATTTACAAAGCTATCATACGACTCCTAGCATACAAAATTGATGGATTTACTTGAGATTGTAACACTCGAATCCACTTCAAAATTCTTGGAATTCTAAGTAGCTATTTTGATTACCCTGTTAATATAATTATAAGTACCGAAATATTTCTTCAATCATTTCTTCTGTAGGCAGCTCCTCAGAAAAAGCCGCGGCACTCCCGGCAGCCACGCTATATTTCAGTGCATACACATACATATCCTCAGAATAATTATCTCCAGACATGCTATCTTCTATCCTAATTAGACCTGTAAGAAATCCCGCAACTAAGGAATCTCCTGCTCCCACAGAATTTATGACCTTTCCCTTAGGGGCTTTCTGCCTTATTACCCTCTGGTTTGCATCAACTAAAATTGCACCTTCTCCCGCCATGGATATTAATACATTTTGGGCACCTTCCCTTTGAAGCATTAGGGCGCATTCAATCATACTATCCTCAGTTAAGAGTTCTCGACCAAATAGGTCTCCCAACTCATGGTGGTTTGGCTTTATTAAAAATGGCTTATATTTCAAGGTATTAAGTAAAAGGTCACCTTCTGTATCAACCACCAGCTTGATATCTTTATCCCTTAAAAATTCACAGATGTTGGCATAAATCAGATTCCTGCCTTCAATATGATTTGGAACACTACCGGAAAGTAGTAGAATGTCTCCATTCTTAATGGCCTTCAGTTTATCATATAGCTTCTCTAAATCATAAGCTGCAATCCTTGGACCCTGACCATTTACTTCGGTCTCAACCCCGTTCCTTGACTTTAATTTCATATTAATCCGGGACATACCCTGTGCTATGGGTATAAATTCATTAAAAATATTAAGCTGATTAAGCCTGCTTACAATCTCTCTTCCGGTAAAGCCAGCGACAAATCCTAAGGCGGTACTGTCTATTCCCAGATTTCTAAGTACAGTAGTAACATTGATTCCTTTTCCGCCTACATACAATTCTTCTGCTTCAGCTCTATGTAAATTACCCAGGTCAAAATCCGTAACCCTAACTACATAGTCAAGGGAAGGGTTTAGTGTCACTGTATATATCATATGAATTTCCATGCCTCTCATAGCCTACCACTTTATGTGAGATAATTTATGACCTTCTCAATCTGCAGGCATAAATGTACTATTTTCGTCCAAGGTAACAGTTGATTACAGATGCTCAGGTCCAAAACCCATTGGTAATAATTCTTCAAGGAAAAACAATAGATAATCGTCCTCAGATTTAGCAAGGATAACCAAGAACTTGCTTGGATCTACAAACTCACGCATTACCTGGCGACAGATACCACAGGGTGGGCAATAATCCAAAATCATACCGTTCTTACCGCCAACAATAGCAATCGCGGCGAATTGTTTTTCACCTTCACTGATTGCTTTATAGAAAGCAGTACGTTCAGCACAGTTTGTAGCTCCGTATGCTGCATTCTCGATATTACAGCCAGTGTAAACCTTCTGGTGAGAGGTAAGAAGTGCAGAGCCTACCCAAAAGTTTGAATAGGGAGTATAAGCCTGCTTTATTCCCTCCATCGCTTCACGAATCAGATTTTTCACAACTGAACGGCTCACAATATTCTGTTTTCCTATCAATTCTCCCTTTTCCTGACGCACAAGGCTGTTTTTGTTTTCATTTTCGTTTGACATAAATTAACCTCCTTTTAATCACAACTTGCTAAATGTTTTTCATATCAAACTTAATCTAATCAGTTCCATCATATTTAGGGGTTATCCTAATAACCTGTACCCTGCTGATTCTTAGCTAGCTTAACAATACGGCTGGTTCCTAACCTTGAAGCACCCAGTTCAATGAATTTCTCAGCATCCTCAAAGGAAGATATTCCACCTGCAGCCTTTATCTTAATATTACTACCGACATGCTCCGCAAATAGTGCAACATCCTCAAAGGTTGCACCGGACGTGGAAAATCCGGTAGAAGTCTTGATAAAGTCAGCTCCAGCTGTGGTAACGATTTCACACATCTTTATCTTCTCATCCTCCGAGAGCAAGCAGGTCTCGATAATCACTTTAAGAATACGCTCACCGCAGGCTGCTTTCAGCTGTTTTATTTCCTCTAGAATCTTATCATATTCGCCATCCTTCAACAGTCCGAGATTAATAACCATATCAATCTCATCTGCACCTTTGCTGATGGCATCTATAGCTTCATATACTTTCACTTCGGTGGTATTATAACCGTTCGGAAAACCGATTACAGTACATATTGCCATCCTACCCTTTACATATTCCTTAGCTCTCTTAACATAAGCTGGTGGAATGCAGACTGATGCAACCTGATAATTAATAGCATCATCGCAAATCTGCTTAATATCCGCCCATGAAGCGGTTTGTGTCAGTAAGGTATGGTCTACCTTTTCAAATATAAGTTTTTTATCCATAATAATCTCCATTCTGCCATTCCATGGCATCTCATGTACATAATTAAGCTATGCAATATCTAGAGCAATCTCCATCATATCATGGAATGTATTCTGCCTGTCCTCTGCTGATAAAGATTCTCCGGTAAATACATGATCTGAGATAGTCAAGATGCATAGTGCTTTCTTACCCGCCCTAGCTGCATTCATATATAATGCGGCTGCTTCCATCTCAACGGCCAATACATTCATCTTTCTCCAAAGTGAATTGGTCTCTTTATTATCATCGTAGAAGGTATCAGAGGAAAGGATATTGCCTACCACTGTCTTGATATTCATACGTTCTGCTGACTCTACAGCCTTGCGTAATAAACTAAAATCTGCAATCGGTGCATAGGTTCCAGGTAACTGGTACTGTACTGCAAAATTAGAATTCGTGGAGGCACCCATGCCAATAACGATATCCCTTAGCTTTATATCCTCTGCAATACCTCCAGCAGAACCAATTCTGATTATACTATCTATATCATAGAAATTAAACAATTCATAAGAATAAATACCAATGGAGGGCATACCCATGCCGCCACCCATGACCGAGACTCTCTTCCCGTTATAGGTACCAGTATATCCAAACATATTCCTTACTTTATTAAAACAAACAACATCCTCAAGATAATTATCTGCTATGAACTTTGCTCGTAACGGATCTCCTGGCATCAGGACCGTCTTTGCTATTTCTCCCGTTTTTGCTTCATTATGCGGTGTTGGTATATTCATCATGTATATCCTCCTTTAGACTATAGCTATCATTTGCATTTATTGCATTTTTTATAACCTACGATCCAAAATTTATGAAATAATTTGGATCTTTTCAGTGTCTTCATAGTCATAATAATTTTACCACTATTAATAAAAAAAGGCAATCTGTGAGTACACTGTTCAGCTTGATTTAAGTTACTATTCAGCCTTACGGCTAAATAGTAACATTTGATGCACAGAAATGCTGCTTTGCATCATTTCGCGCATGAAATTCTCGGGTTTTATGTGACCTTTGCTCACATAAAACACCTCGCGGTATCTATGGCTGAACTGTA
>DATESP010000129.1:0-5091 GCA_035270645.1 Mobilitalea sp.
GTATCTAGAGCATTTGTTAGAGCAATTCGAATATACCTGTCTGCAGGGAGAAGTTCATATTTCGGTCACAGATTTAGTTTATGATTCCAGAAAGGCCACAAATAACTGTGTATTCGTATGTATTACCGGAGCAGTGTCTGACGGCCATGATTATATAGGAGAAATAGCAGCTAAGGGTGCTGCTGCAGTAATCGTAGAGAAAGATATTGTACTTCCCTCGGGTATCACGGTTATTAGGGTCAAAGATACCAGAATTACATTAGCCAATATGTCAGCAGTATATTTTGGTCATCCGGCCCAGAAGCTGACCACGATCGGTATTACAGGTACGAAGGGAAAGACCACAACCGCATACATGATTAAATCCATCTTGGAGGATACAGGAATTAAGACAGGATTAATTGGAACCATTGAAACTGTCATTGGAAACGAAGTAACACCTGCTAACAATACGACCCCTGAATCCTATACCCTCCAGCAATCCTTTGCAAGGATGGTGGAAGCAGGCTGTGAATGCGTTGTTATGGAGGCCTCTTCTCAAGGCTTTTTGCTTCACAGGATGGACGGCTTCATCTTTGATTATGGTATTTTTACTAATATTGAACCGGATCATATAGGTGAGAATGAGCATAAAGATTTTGAGGATTATTTAAGGTGTAAGAGCATGTTATTTCAGCAGTGCAAGCTTGGACTTATTAATATAGATGATTCCCATGCGGATGAAATACTAAAGGGCCACACCTGTGAGGTCGAGACCTTTGGCTTTTCGGACAATGCTGATATAAGAGCAACAGAGGCTAGACTTGTTCGCAAGCCCGGGTTTTTAGGTATTGCATACCATGTTGGAGGATTGATGGATTTTGATGTAGAGATAGATATCCCAGGCAAATTCAGTGTATATAATTCCCTTTGTGCTATAGCACTCTGTAGACATTTTAAGGTGGAGACAGATAAGATACGCGAAGCACTGGATACCATTAAAGTCAGAGGAAGAGTAGAGCTGGTTCCTGCATCAGACCATTACACCGTAATGATAGACTATGCCCACAATGCTATGAGTCTAAAGAGTCTCCTTACCACTCTTAAGGAGTACAATCCTAAACGACTTGTATGTCTCTTTGGCTGTGGAGGAAATCGTTCAAAGGATAGAAGATTTGAGATGGGTGAGATATCCTCCAACTTAGCAGATATAACTATAGTGACCTCTGATAACCCCAGATATGAAGAGCCACAGGATATAATTAATGATATCATCGTTGGAGTAAAAATAGGACCAGGCAAATATATAGAAATCATAGACCGTCAGGAAGCTATCCGCTATTGTATCGAGCATGCGCAGGAAGGCGATCTTATCGTAATCGCCGGAAAAGGCCATGAGGATTACCAGGATATTAAAGGAATCAAACACCATATGGACGATCGTGAATTAATCCGAAATGCTGTAGCAGGGGCATGAAACATCTGAAATGTGAGATATCTAGGATTTTAAGCATAAGCAATATGGATCAACAGCACATGGGATTATCGAAATTTAAGTCATCTATCTCCTGTCATAAATACTGATGCCAGACTTCACTTAACACAAATAGAAAAATACGAATAGGAGGCCTTGTATGTCAAGTTACTATGCAGATATCATCATAGATATATCCCAAGAGAACCTGGACAAGACATACCAGTATTCTATTCCTGAGAAATTGCGCACCTTAGCAGTCATCGGAGCGCCATGTATAGTACCCTTTGGAAAGGGTAATCGGCAGATAGGTGGATATATAGTTGGTATTTCCGAAGAAGCTAAGATAAAGGTTGAGCTTATTAAGCCAATCAGTAATGTTGCCGTGGATGCACCGGTAATAGAAAGTCACCTGATTTACTTGGCATATTGGATCAAAGAAACCTTCGGGGGTACGATGAATGAAGCGCTCAAGACTGTCATTCCAGTTAAGAAGGCCGTTAAAATCAAGGAACAGAAAACCGTTACTTTAAATGTCGATTTGAAACAGGCTAATCTTCTATATTATGAATATCAGAGGAAGAATAATACTGCCAGAGTCAGGTTACTTGAAGCTTTGCTAAAGAACAATACCTTGGATTATGAGGAAGTCATTCATAAGCTAAATATCTCGAGAAGTACCTTGACAGGGCTTGAAAATCTAGGCATTACCAAGACGGTAACAGAACAGATTTACCGCAACCCTATCAATGAGCCAGATTCAATATATAGCCCAGTAGTACTAAATGAAGAACAACAGCTGATTGTGGAGGGAATTATCAGTGATTATGACCGGGAAATTCGATCTACCTATCTGATTCATGGGGTTACAGGTAGTGGTAAAACTGAGGTTTATATGGATATAATAGCCTCTGTCATAGCTAAAGGTCGTCAGGTGATACTTCTGATACCTGAGATTGCACTTACTTATCAGACAGTGCAGCGGTTTTATCGAAGGTTCGGTGAACGCATATCTATCTTAAATTCAAAAATGTCACAGGGTGAAAGATATGACCAAAGTACCAGAGCAAAGAATGGAGAAATTGATATTATTATTGGACCGAGGTCGGCATTATTCACTCCGTTTCAGAATCTGGGACTTATTATAATAGATGAAGAACATGAGACTAGCTATAAGAGTGAATCCACACCCAAATATCATGCTACGGCTGTTGCTGTCAAGAGAGCAGAATTAACTAGAGCTTCGGTGATTTTGGGCTCGGCCACACCGTTAATAGAATCCTATGAGAAAGCCTTAAAGGGTGAATATCAGCTCTATAATTTGACCAAGAGAGCAAAGGATGCTGCAGTTCCAAAGGTTTGGATCGTTGATCTTAAGGAAGAATTGAAAAGGAAAAACAAATCGATTTTCAGTGTTAAACTGAGGGAATTGATTGCCGATAGATTGGATAAGCAGGAACAGGTTATCCTCTTCATTAATCGGAGAGGGTACGCTGGTTTTGTCTCCTGTAGAAGCTGCGGGCATGTTATGAAATGTCCACATTGTGATATTTCATTGACCTCTCACAATAACGGCAAAATCATTTGCCATTATTGTGGCTATGAGGAACAAATTCCTGCACTATGTCCGGTTTGTGGCTCTAAATACATCGCAGCCTTCGGAACAGGAACGCAAAAGGTAGAAGAACTTGTTAAGAGGGAGTTTCCTAAGGCCCGTGTTCTGAGGATGGATACGGATACCACGAAAAACAAGGGTGGGCATGAGAAGATATTATCAGCATTTGCAGAGCATCGTGCAGATATCTTAGTAGGAACGCAGATGATTGTAAAAGGGCATGATTTTGGGAAGGTCACACTGGTAGGCATTATCGCTGCAGACCTCTCTCTATATGCCGGTGATTTTAGGGCAAGTGAAAGAACCTTTGAGCTACTTTGCCAGGCAGCAGGAAGAGCAGGCAGGGATATATTAGCGGGAGAAGTAGTTATACAGACCTACCACCCAGAGCATTACAGTATTATCACTGCTGCAGAAGGAGATTACAAAGCTTTCTACGACCAGGAGATGCTCTACCGTAAGCTGATGCAGTATCCACCAGCAGCACATATACTATTGATATTAATAACCTCAAAGGATGAGATGAAAGCTGCTAAGGCAGCCCTTTTGACTGGTGAAGCCATCAAGGAATATATAAGAGATAAAGGGTACGAGGAACAGCTAACCAAAGAACAGCCGACTAAAGTGCAGACAGCAGAGGAACAGATATCAGAGGAACGGACAGCAGAAGAACAGACAGCAGTGGAACGGATATCAGAGGAACGGACAGCAGAAGAACAGACAGCAGTGGAACAGATATCAGAGGGACAGGCACCTGATGTACCAAGGGCAGAGATAATTCAAATATCTGGGGTAAGGATTATTGGACCGGCACCGGCTGGAATTACTAAAATTAATGACATTTACCGCCAAGTTCTTTATCTGAAACATGAGGAATATGACTTATTGGTGGATATAAAAAATTATCTAGAGGGTTACTATAATTTTTCGGAACAGTTTATAGGCTGCAATCTGCAGTTTGATTTTAATCCCATGAGTGGGTATTAACCACACACGTAATACTATGTTACAAATACAATTAATTATAATCATTAATAAATATAGAAGGGATGAAGGATATGGCAATCAGGAACATAAGGGAAATAGGAGATAATGTGTTACAGAAGGTCTCAAGAGAAGTTAAGGAGGTAGATAAGAAGCTTCTGGTATTAATTGATGATATGCTGGAGACTTTATATGCTGCAAATGGCGTGGGCCTCGCAGCTCCACAAGTTGGAATGCTAAAAAGACTAGTTGTAATAGATATATCACCGGAGGGAGACTCACCGATTATTTTGATTAATCCTGAGATTCTGGAGGTGGATGGAGAACAGGTCGGGGATGAAGGCTGCCTTAGCGTTCCCGGTAAGGTAGGTACAGTTGTCCGTCCGAATTATGTTAAGGTGAAAGCCTATGATAAGAACATGAAGGAATTTGTATTAGAAGGAACAGAGCTGTTGGCACGTGCGCTTTGCCATGAGATTGATCATTTGAATGGAATTCTCTATGTGGAGAAAGCAGCCGGTGGACTTCGCAATGTACATGATGAGGATGATGAATAATATTGATAACTGTGAAGGTACTGAACAGTTAATAAATTGTAAGAAAGGACTGTTGACAATGAAGGTTATATTTATGGGTACGCCTGATTTTGCGGCAAATATTCTGAGAAAAGTAATCGAGGCCGGACATGAAATAATTGCGGTTGTTACACAGCCGGATAAACAGAAGGGTAGAGGAAAACAAATCAGTTATTCTGCAGTTAAGGAACTTGCCCTGGAACACGGATTAACTATATACCAGCCACTTAAGGTCAGAAATCCGGAATTTGTGCAGTTGATTAAGAATATGGCACCTGAAGTAATAATAGTAGCAGCCTTTGGACAGCTGCTACCAAAGGATTTACTAGATATTCCACCCCTTGGCTGTATCAATGTGCACGCTTCACTGCTACCGAGATACCGTGGAGCAGCTCCAATCCAATATGTAATTATTGATGGAGAAGAGGAGACTGGCGTAACTATTATGTATATGGATGTTAAGC
>DATESP010000130.1:0-13571 GCA_035270645.1 Mobilitalea sp.
TTGGACAGGATGGGCATATTTCCTGTGGAGGACAGGGCTCTGGCGTTGGACAAGATGGGCATATTTCCTGTGGGGGACAAGGTTCTGGCGTTGGGCAGGGCGGGCACTCAGTAACTGGCATTGGCTGAGGTTGAGTTATGATCTCAGGCATTACTTCCGGTATACTAGGTGCCACAGGTAAAGTCTCTTCACATACTATTTCACCGACAAATGGATAGAGATGAAATTCAAAACCACTTCCTGCATTGACTGCAAATGAACGCAAGGCTGCATTACCACTTACATGACCACCGGTTTGATGTGCATGGAACATTGCCTGGGGTGCTAATATGCTTCCCCATATTGCTGCAGGTACCTCCATATAAATATTCTCAGCATCTTCAAATACATATAACGTCCGATTCGCAAGTCTTTCGGCTCCCCATAATCCATACTGAAGATGTGCATTACGACCGGTTCTGAATATTACTATACTAACACTTCCTTCAGGTACTTCAAACCGCAATTCTTTATTTAGTATCCCATTCGGACGGGCATCTATAACAAATACATTTTGCTCCGGATTATTGCCACGGAGAATCTTCTCATGGAAATGGTCAATCACCTCTCCATTAGATGCTAGACCGGTAATACATTCGTGATAGTAGCTTATACTTTCTTCTGCATCAGAGAAGAACCGAGATAAATCAGCACCGATTCGTCCTGCTGGTATATATCGGGGGGTATCATAGCTTGAAATAGCATAATGGGTCCCTCTATCGCTCGGTCTCCAGTACTGGCTACCACCTGCTGCTTGATATAGATCACTTAGTTCCCGTACCTGTTGTGGTGATCCATCCTTTCCAATCATATAGGTACTGCCATTGCCCGCACGGAAATTACCACCTGCAACAACATGCCCAATTACCACGAGCGACCCCTGCATAGCAACATTTCCTCCAACCAGAAACCTGACAAAATCTGGGCTGTAACCTGTTCCAGTTAGCTTTAGATCGTTACCGTATGCCAGCGTTAATCCTCTTGGACTTACAAAATTACCGCCTACTGCCATACCACCTTTTGTATCTACTATATTATTCGCATCTCCAAATATAATGGCATTAAAATAAGAAGCTGTCCCAAATGGTTGGCCTATTATATCGTACCAATTGATATCTTCATAGGGTATTCCTGCATATGATATTGTATCATCTCTGACACCATTATTCATATTAACCTCCTTGAAAATCGCATTGATTCCCATTAATCCAATATTCTCAATTCAGTTTATTCACAAAAAATAAATTAGTGCAAAGTTTTACAGATAAATCATCATATCAAAAATCCATAATATTAGGTGTTTACATAAAAATATAAGAAGTGTTAGAATAGCTTTATATACGACTTTTATCAAACTACGCAAAAGTCGTTATAACCTACTAGAAAAGGAGGTGTAATAAATGAGAGAATTGGATACCTTGGTAATGGATGCCAAGACTAACCCGACTATACTTGAAGATCTCATACGACAGTGTGAAATTATTATACTAAAAAATGCCTCCAGAACAACTGGCCGTTACATAACAAAAAGTGATGATGAGTGGTCTATTGCGCTGCTTGCCTTCACACAGGCGGTTGAAAGCTATGAACTTACGAAGGGTAGTTTTATAAGCTTTGCAGAGTTAGTCATTAAGCGCCGGCTGATTGACTATAATAGGAGCCAGGTTAAATACAACCTTGAGGTATCAATTGACCCAATCTTGTTTGACACCGAACCGGAGGACAAAGACGATTCTACAGCCATTCGGATGGCAGTTGCAGAACAAGTATCAAAAGCAGATAATGGTGATCTTAAGCTTGAGATTGCTACGGCAAATAGTACATTTTCTGAGTATGGTTTTACCTTCTTTGATTTATCGAGCTGCTCTCCACAGGCCAAGAAAACTAAAACAGCTTGTGCAAAAGCGATAAATTTTTTATTACATAATTCATTACTACAGACCGAACTAAGAGCTTCAAAACAGCTTCCAATAAAAATAATTGAAAATAATACAAAGGTACCCCGAAAAATTTTGGAACGTCACCGAAAATACATAATAGCGGCAACAGAAATACTATCCGGTGAATATCCATATCTCGCAGACTACTTACAATACATTAGAGAGGAGGATGGAGCATGAAAGCAGTTATAGTAGATATAAGCAACGGGTTTGCCTCTGTCCTTACTGATGATGGAGATTTTAAAGCTATCGTAAATAGCAACTATGAGATTGGCCAAATTATCCAAATGAGTAAGTCAAAAGTAAGCATAACCAAGAGGTTTACAATGTTAGCAGCTTCCGTCGCTGCGGTAATCATCATTAGTGTTGGTACCTGGGCATATGCCAGTCCATACTCTTATGTAAGTGTAGATGTGAATCCATCAATTGAATTTACAGTTAACATGTTTGACCGGGTGTTACGTGTCAATGCAGTTAATGATGACGGTAAAGCGATACTTGATGTTATTAAGTCTGGTAAGTTAAAAAACAAGTCAATTCAGAGTGCCTTAAGCACCACCGTTGAACACATTTCCGAGGCAGGATACTTTGACGGACCAGACGAGGGCGGTATTATAATAACAACTTCTGCAAAAAATCCTGATAAAGCCGAGGATCTAGCGGACGAATTAAGGGTTACTGTAGAAGAAGAAATGATTCAAAGTGGTGAAACTGTTGAATTTGAAGTGTTAAGCGTAGGACAAGACCGCGTTGAAGAAGCACACGAACTTGGTGTCACACCAGGAAAATTAAATTTAGTAGAAAAGCTTCGGGATAGTTCCTCTGATCCGGCAAGTGTCAATCTAGAAGATTGGCTAGACAAACCGGTAAAGGATATAATGAAAGCGACTAAGGATAATATTGATATATCTAAAAATTCCAATAAATCGCCTGAGTCTAATGATTCAAAAGAGATAACAAATCAAGCTCAGGATAAGGCTGACGACAAGAATTCCAAGAAGCAAGATAAAGCTGACGACAAGGCTTCTAAGGCACAGGATAAGATTGACAAGATTGAGAACAAGAATTCTAAGACTCAGGATAAGGCTGGCAAGGCCGAGAACAAGACTTCTAAGACACAGAATAAGGCTGACGACAAAGCATCTAAGTCACAGGATAAGGCTGACGACAAAGTATCTAAGTCACAGAATAAAGCCGACAGCAAGACATCTAAGGTACATAATAAGGCCGACGACAAGGTAACTACGACACAGGATAAGGCTGACGACAAGGCATCTAAGTCACAGGATAAGGCTGACGACAAGGTATCTAAGACACAGGATAAGGCCGATGACAATATTTCCGAGACACAAGACAAAACTAATGATTGGACATCTGAGTCACGAGATAAGGTTGATGACATATTAGAAGTAAAAGAGAATCAGGAAAGTAAAGCTGTAGAGGTTGATGCTGGTGAAGCATCTGATGAACTAAATGATAGGGCCGCTGTAGAAGCGGCCTCTACGGCTTATAAAATTAATGACGAAACTGCCAAGGAAGATATGAAGGCAGATAAGAATTCTGATAAGTCTGACAAGGATATCGAAAAAAAAGCTGACGAAGCCTCTAAGGAAAACATAAAGGCAGATAAGAATCTTGATAAGTCTGACAAAGACAATGAGAATAAAGCTGACGAAGCCTCTAAGGAAGACATGAAGGCAGATAAGAATTCTGATAAGGTAAACAAAGGAATCGACAAGAACTAATAAAAACGACTATAATTCTTCCACCAGCTCAGTTAGACATAATATTGACCGACGAGAATTTATATAAATCATACAGAAGTATTAGTTAATAGTTTATTTAAAATGCTTACATCAAAAATTCGTATATACACTATCCAACAACATTGGATAATCCCCCACACGCTAAGAGCCATCGTAGTAATACGGTGGCTCTTAGTATTATGAGAACTACTTAGACAAATACTGCTCAAACAACGAAATATTATCTCTTTTTCCAACCACCACAATGACATCATTCTCATTTAATATCAAATCTGCAGTTATATCAGTTGTTGTCTTGCCCTCATGTTCTATGGCTATAATATTTAATTTATATTTACTTCTTAAACAGGCTTCAAATACGGTCCGTCCTGATATCCTCTTCGTCAGTTTAAGTTCTGATATGGAGATATCATCTTTAAGTGCAATAGAATCCATTAACCTAGAATACATTAGTCTATTTGCCAGCCGTATTGCCATATCATTTTCAGGATAAATCACTTCTGCGCCAAGCTTTTCTAGAATAGTTCCCTGCTCTACACTGAAGGCCTTCGCAATAACCCTCGGTACACCCATACTGAGTACATGTAGGGTTGTCAGTATACTGACATCTACTTTTTCCCCGATACAAACTATAACTGTTCCACAATTCTGAATACCAGCCTCCATCAGAGTATCTTTGTCCAGCTCTCCGACAACAAAAGCGCTATCCGTCATTACCCGAATTTGCTTGATTTTGACTTCACTACTGTCAAGCACAAGTACTTCCTTACCTCCTTTAGCAAGAGTTGAAGCAAGTGCAAAGCCAAAACGCCCCAGTCCTATTACTCCGAATTCAATAATTGATTTATGATGTGCCATTTTAATCACCATGCCTTTCATAACCTGCAAATTTTATACTGACCTCAGCGCAGTATCTGAATTTAACCTATTGTAATATTTTCTTCGGTATAGCTGACATTTGATATCTGCTTATTAATCCATATTGAAGCCATCGTCATAGCTCCCAGTCTTCCGGTGAACATTGTCAATATAATAGCAACCCTACTTAGTCCGTTTAAGTCAGGAGTAATGCCAGTTGACAGACCTACAGTACCAAATGCTGATATCACCTCAAAGAGAAGTTGCTCAAAGGTATATTGTGGTTGGATTATGGTTAATATCAAGGTGTCTGTAATAATCAGAAATGATGACAAAGCGGTTATAACAAAGGCCTTCATAATAACCTCATTCGGTATCTTTCTCTTAAATGCCATGCAATGTTTATTGACGGATACACTGTAAGCACTTTTAATCCATATAAAGGCTGTTGTAGTCTTGACTCCACCGCCTGTGGATCCGGGAGACGCTCCAATAAACATTAATATCATAATTACGAATAGACTTGCATTGGATAATGTTCCAATCGGATATGTACTGAAGCCGGCTGTTCTAGCTGCAGTACTTTGAAAGAAAGCACCAAGCCAGGTGATATCTTCCGTGAGTTTTATGAGTATTGTACCAATAACAAGTAACACAGCCGTCATGGTCAGTACTACCTTCGAGTGTAAACTGAATTTCTTGAATTTCTTCTTACTAATAATTTCCTTAATTACGAAGAAACCTAGACCTCCGAAGATAATTAACCCACAGGTTGTCAGATTTAGAAGTACGTTATTCTGATAAGGGATCATACTACGAAACTCTCCAAGAATATCAAATCCCGCATTGTTAAAGGACGATATAGAGTGAAATAAGCTAATTCCAATTGCTTTACCAAGCGGATAATCCTGCGAAAATACAAGGAAGCTTAAGATTGCCCCTACTAATTCGAAGCATAAGGTCAGTAGCAATATGGATTTTACTATCTTCACTATCCCCCTCATAGAATCAAGATTCATGGCCTCTTTCACCATAACCCTCTCACGAAAGGTAATCTTCTTTCCTGCAAGAAGAATAAATCCTACCCCTACAGAGGTTACACCCAGTCCCCCAATCTGTATTAGCAAAGCCACGATAGTCTGTCCAAAAGCATTAAAGGTGTCCGCTGTATCCATAACCGCTAACCCGGTAATACATACTGCACTGGTTGAGGTAAAGAATGCATCAATTACAGATACCTTCACTCCCTCGTTGACTGATATAGGTAGCATTAGAATTATCGCGCCCAAAGTAATTACTGAACTAAATGCTAGTACAATGAACCTTGCAGGGGTCATTTTTTTATGTTTTTTCATAATTTGCCTCCAATTCCGAGAATGAGTGCCTGCATTCATTCTCGGAACACAAACCACAAAAATTTTCTTCTATGAATTTTTCCAACCTTATAGTATAATAGTACGCAGGCTATCTGATAAAACAAACCTATTAAAAAGGAGTTCATCATGCAAGAATGGATTACTGAAATCGTGAATCGCTTCGCATATTTGGGAGTAGCATTATTGATTGCAATAGAAAATCTATTTCCTCCAATACCCTCGGAGGTCATTCTGACCTTTGGCGGCTTTATGACGACTGTTGAAAAATCCGAGCTATACATCTGGGGAGTTATCCTTGCAGCAACAATCGGGTCAGTCGTTGGAGCCATCCTTTTATATGGCGTTGGAAGGCTACTATCTGCTGAACGACTGGCAAAGCTTCTTGATGGACGTATTGGGAAAGTGCTTCGCTTTAAGAAAGAGGATGTCTTCAAAGCTTGTGATTGGTTCAATCATCGCGGAAAGAAAACTGTTCTGTTCTGTCGCTGTATTCCTATCCTCCGCAGCCTGATTTCAATTCCTGCAGGTATGGCAAAAATGAAATTTTGGATTTTCCTACTGCTTACCACTCTTGGCTCTTTTATTTGGAATGTCGTATTAGTATATCTGGGTGCTGCAGCCGGCGATTCGTGGGAGAAGATTATAGCTGGTATGGATATCTATAAGATCATTACTCTCGTCGTGTTAGGGCTTATCGCAATCGCTATACTGTACTGGTATATCAAATTCAGGAAGAAAAATAAGAATAATCAAAACAAATAATGCTACTTCAGTGCTGAGGCCCTAATCTATCTGGTCCTCAGTTTTTACTTTACCTATATATAATTTTACTTTATCTATTCGCTTGTGCTTCATACTCTCAAGACGGAATACAAGGTTGTCGATCTCAATTGTCCTATCTTCCTCTTCCTGAGGAATATAGCCCATCTCTTCAATTAAATACCCCGAAATAGTATCATAATTTTCAGAATTAAGATCAAGCTCCAGTTTGTTGTTTAATTCATCTATTGGTATTAATCCGTCAATAATATATGTGTTTTCATCTATTTTTTGAATTTTCTCGGACACCGGATCATATTCGTCCTCGATATCACCCATAATCTCCTCTACCAGATCCTCCATTGTTACAATTCCGGAGAAACCGCCATATTCATCAATTAGGACGGCAATCTGTTTTTTAGACTGCTGTAATTCACGGAACAGATTCCTGGCTATCTTGCTTTCATGCACAAGAAATGGCTTACGCAAAATAGATCTTAAGTCTATATCATCAAAACCATGTGTAATCACTTCTTTTAAGAAGTCCTTGATAAATAATATACCGATTACATTATCAATATCTTCTTCATATACCGGAATCCTGGTATACTTCGAATCTACCAGTTCCGTCATATATTCGTCCTTAGGTGCAGTAATATCAATTGCAAATACGTTGACTCTTGGAGTCATTATTTCTTTTGCCATCTTATCATCAAATTCCATGATGGAATTTATCATTTCTCTTTCCTTACGGTTCAGGACTCCATGAACTTGTCCTTCCTTAACTAGGGATTTGATTTCCTCCCTCGACAGCATCTCTTCGGTATTACCTTCATGCAGTCCAAAGGGCTTGGTCACTAAATTTGTGGAAAAGGTCAATAGTCTAATAAAAGGAGCGGCTATTATAGCTACTATCCTAACCGGTTTAACGCAAAACATGCTAATGAGCTCAGGTTTTTGGAGTGCCACTCTTTTAGGTACCAATTCTCCGAATACCAAAGTGAAAAAGGATAAAATCAAAGTTACAGATATTAAAGAAATCTGATCAGCATATCCGATATCGTTTTGTTTCAACCATTCTGCTAAAGGCTCCGAGAGCCCAGCGGCTGCAAAGGCACTGGAAAAGAATCCTGCCAAAGTAATCGCCACCTGAATGGTAGATAGGAATTTCGTAGGTTCATTAAGAAACTTAAGAACCAGCTTTGCACTCTTTTTTCCGCTATCAGCCAGCTTTCTCATCCTGTTTTTATTAACTGATACCATCGCCATCTCAGCGCATGAAAAAAATGCATTAACTAAAGTCAATATAATTAATATAACAATCTGAATCAGTATACGATTACCGTCAGGGTCTGCGTCTTCCATTACTATCATTTCCTCCAAATAAACTACATCAAAGATACGAGGAATAGTATACCATATATTCTCATTAATATCACCTGCTTTTATTTACAATTTGTATTTTGGGCTTATAATTAGTATTTTGACTATGTAGCAGAATTTACTTTTTCAGTCAAGTATCCGCATTTGACTATTGCATAATTACTTCATAATCAAATTTAATATATCCTCTGTTACACTGATCGTCTGATCCACTCCAAGTGCTTTATATAATACTGCATTAGTAGGATTATCTACTCTGGCAATTGTATTTATCACATTGAAATATGTCTTGGCAATCTGACAGACCATAAAGTTAACATTATCACTCCCTGTAACTGCAATTACTGTTTCTGCTTTTTCAGCTCCTGCATCCTTAAGTACATTATAGTTTGTTCCATCTCCCCAAATAATATCAATGCTCATCGCTTCCGCTATATCTTCGCAGACTGTCTTATTGCTTTCAACTAAGGTGGTATGGAAACCTTTTTTGTTCAAAGTTTTTACCAGATTGTAGCCGATCCTTCCTCCACCAATTACAATTAATTTCATTCAATCACCCCTTCGTATAGCATTATTAGGTTTACAGACATCCTTTTAACAGTTCGAGCTCAGATTTCGCCGGAAATACTGTTTGTATTCCCAGTTCTTCAAATATATCGGATTTATCGAAATCATTAAGTTTAACAACAACCTTGGGAATATGATAGTAACGTTTTGCTATCAGGGCTGCCGTCTTATTCATATTATCATCAGTTGCTACTGCATATAATACGTCTGCATGTTCGATACCTGCCACCACCAATATCTCGATATCCAATTCCAAGGTCTTCAAATATTGAACTCTAGAACTTCTCACTCTTACATCCCAATTATCATGATAACCTCCGATGATGCAGACCTTGTGACCATCATCAACCAAAGCTTTCGCTAAGGTGTTACCAGTCTCCTCTGCGCCTATTATAATGATATACATATCAACCCCTCCTTATCGCTGACCGGCTAAAAACCACTCCAACCTTTTGATGTTTTCACGATTACCTACTACAACCATGTAATCATTTTCATTCAAAATGCACTCAGGTAAAATATTCGTACTTGTCTCACCATTGTGTTCTATCGCTATGATGTTTAGACTATACTTCTGCCTCAGGTTAGACTGCAATACGGTCTTCCCTGCTATTCTACCTGTAAGCCTAAGCTCTGTTATCGCAATGCCACCTCGTAGCTCTATCGTTTCCATTATATTAGAATTCAAAAGCTTGTTGGCAAGACGTACCGCCATATCATTTTCAGGATAGATTACTTCTGCCCCGATTTTTTCAAGAATCAACCCCTGTTCGTAGCTGCCTGCTCTTACGATGACTCTGGGTATCTTCATACTAATCACATTTAAAGCGGTCAGAATACTAACATCAATACTTTCTCCAATACATATGATCACGGTTGCACAGTTCTTAATCCCAGTCTCCATAAGGGTATCCTTATCATACGAGCTTACCACAATGGCATTCTCCGTAAGATGGCGAACCTGCTTCACTCTACTTTCAATCGTGTCGATAGTAATAATCTCCTTGCCTGCCTCAGCTAGAGTCTTTGAAAGGGCCAACCCAAAACGACCTAACCCTATAATTCCAAATTCAATTGCATCCTTATGGTGTAACATAAATCCTCCTTTTAACCTTTACAATACAAGTGAATATATCAGAATTTCTATAAATTTAGTGTAAAGATATCTTAATAACTATAAATTTCGTATAAATATTTTTAATTTAACTGTTTTAAAATACCTAGTTCAATTATAATAAATATGTTCTTTATAAAATTACATCATAAGTGGCAAATTTGTGCTAACGTGCAAATTTACAGTGTTATAGCAGTTGGAGGTTTATATGGGCAATTATACGAAAAAAGATATAATTAATATTGTCAGACAAATTATTATCACTATAGCCCTAAATATTATTACGACTCTGATATTACTGCTTCTATGCAACAAGGGATTTACTGATGTAAATATTGTAGTTGTCTATATCCTATCCGTGTTAATCACATCAAGCTATACCAAAGGATATACCTACGGTATAGTTGCATCCGTAATGTCCATGCTCTCTTTTAACTATTTTTTTACTAAACCTGTCTATACCTTCAAGGTAGATGACAGTGCATATATAATTACTCTGGGTATAATGCTTTTATCCTCTATATTTACAAGCACATCGGCAAGTAAATTGATCCAATCAAAAGAATTAGCCAAAATACGCGAAAAACAATCCAATGTGCTTTACCGTATTACAAGTTCTCTTGCCAGAACTAGTGAACTTCCTGAAGTAGCCGCTGTAGCAGTAGGATGCCTGTCTTCACTTCTGCTACGTGATATAGTATGTATTATCGTGAATGACAAGAATATTTATGTTCGGAAATGCCTAGAATACGATGTTCAAAACAGCATAGGAAAAGACGAAATGGATTGTTATGAAGGGAATGGTAGAATTGTCGCCTCAGATATAGTGCTTACACCTAATACAGTGAGAGGCTTTATCAACGGATATTTCACATCTACAATTAAAGTTCGTGACAATCTGATCAGTTACCTCTGTATGCCAAAAGAAATGGAGAACATGAATAATGAGCAACTTTTTCTACTTGACTCAGTAAAGATTCAGATAGCAAGTGCGATGGAGCGCGTAGTATTAGTTCGAGATAGGGAAGCAGCCAAATCAGAAACAGAGCGAGAGCGCTTTAAAAGTAATCTTCTACGAGCTATATCCCATGATATCAGGACTCCACTAACAAGAATAACTGGGGCTGCGCATATGCTTCAGCATAACCTTGGAGAAAATGACAGTACTAAATTAATATCAGGCATTTATGAGGATTCTACATGGCTAACCCATCTTGTAGAAAATATACTTAGTCTGACGCGAATCCAAGAGGGAAAGCTTAACATTCGTATTCAATCAGAGGCTGTAGAGGAAATCATCAGTGGTGCCATCAGTCAGACCACAAAATATGCACCTGCTCATAAAATAACTATAACGGTTCCGCAGGATGTCCTTTTTGTCCCAATGGATGGCAAGCTAATAGAGCAGGTCTTAATCAACCTGATCAATAACGCTATTGAACATACTTCACCAGAGAAAGAAATCCTGGTATCAGTCACACCCGAGAACGAAAAGGTTTGGTTTGAAGTTAAGGATAACGGTATTGGAATTGATGAAAAAGATCTCACTAATATTTTTGATATGTTCTTTGTGTCCCCGAACTCCCGAAGAGATGGTAAGCAGGGTATGGGCTTGGGACTTGCTATCTGTAAAGCAATTATCACCTATCATGGTGGCAATATCACTGCATACAACAACCCTGAGGGAGGTTCAACCTTTCGGTTTTATCTGAATCAGTCACTGAATGTCAATGCAGATGAATAACAGTTGTTTTAATAAAAAGGGCGAAGAATTTTTAAATGCATAGGAATGCATGTGGAGGAATGAGGTATATATGGAAAGAATTTTAATTGCAGAAGATGATAGACAGATAAGGAGCTTCATTAGTTTTTCATTAAAATCCCAAGGCTATGACTGTGTTGAAGCATCTACGGGAAACGCTGCTTTAAATATCATTGCAACCTATAAATTATCTGCTATTCTTCTTGATCTTGGGCTCCCGGACATAGATGGAATAGAGATTATCAGAAGAGTGCGTACATTTTCAAAAATTCCAATTATCGTAGTATCTGCACGAGATCAGGATCATGAGAAGGTCGAAGCCCTAGATACCGGAGCAGATGATTATCTTACGAAGCCCTTCAGTGTAAAGGAACTGTTTGCAAGACTCAGGGTGATTTTCCGGCATAGTAATAAATACGAGGCTCCTATCATTTATAAGGTGGCTGATTTAGAGATTGATTTAGAAAAGCATAAGGTGTTACTGACGGGTATGGAGATTCATCTGACCCCCATGGAATATGATGTTTTGACCTTACTGGTGAAAAACGCCGGAAAGGTTCTTACCCACAAATATATACTCAAAGAAATCTGGGGCTCTTACCTAGAAAGTGATACTCAGACCTTGCGAGTATTCATGGCAAATATTCGAAGAAAACTAGAATTTAATCCTGCAGCACCCCGTTATATTATAACTGAAGTTGGTGTAGGCTATAGATTTGCTGAGGATTAAATATCTGTGATCTCCAGATGTACAATATTGTTTTTTTAATTAATATACTATATACTGACCTTATATTATATAAAGGAGGCGGTAAAATGTATAACTTATTAATCGGCGGTGCAGCCGGACAGGGAATAGAAACAACAGCAACAATGCTTGAAAAATTGTTAAAGAAATCAGGCTATTTCGTATATACCATCAAGGACTTTATGTCCAGGGTTCGCGGAGGTCATAATTTTACCTTACTGCGTTTTAGTAACGAGATTATAACTTCACATAGCGATCAGTTGGATGGCATCATTGCCTTAAATGAGGATACAATCACCTTACATAAGAACAAATTGAAACCGGATGGATTCATTCTCTGTGATAGCAGTATCTCAGTAGAAACCGCCAATATAATCAAGCTTGATATGGCCAGTATGGCTAAGGAATTAGGTAACCCGAAGGTTTCGGGTAGCATAGCCGTCGGAGCCATCCTTAAATTATTTGGAGAAGGCCTCACTTTTACGGCAGAAGTCCTTCAGTCCTCAGTTAAACATGAATATCTTGAGATAAATTCTAAGGCAATTCAATTGGGGTATGATCATCTGGAAGCTAAATATCCTCATTTGGAAGGAAGATTCAATAATTGGATGCTAATATCCGGTAACCAAGCATTAGCTTTGGGATCAATTGCTGGTGGTTTAAAGTTCTATTCAGCTTATCCCATGTCACCTTCCACCTCGATCATGGAATATCTGGCTTCTAAAAGCCTTCAAGCTGATATCGTAGTGGAGCAGGCTGAGGATGAGATTGCTGCCATCAATATGGCTATAGGTGCTTCCTATGCCGGTGCCCGCGCAATGACAGGTACTTCCGGTGGAGGTTTTTGTCTAAAGGTTGAAGCCTTAGGCTTATCTGGTATCGCAGAGATTCCGATTGTCGTGGCAGATATCCAACGTCCCGGCCCTGCAACCGGTCTGCCGACTAGAACTGAACAAAGCGATTTAAAATTCGTAATATCAGCATCCCAGGGAGAATTTCCGAGGATGGTAATTGCGCTAAGAGATCATCAGGATGCCTTTTATCAGACAGCAAGGGCTTTCTATCTAGCTGAAAAATATCAGCTTCCCGTCATAATACTAAGCGATCAATATCTTGCAGATACAAATGCTACAGTGGAAGCCTTCGACCTAAGCAGACTACCAAAGGAAGCTCCTACCGCTGATGAAGCTCCTGATGGAGAATATCTAAGATACCGCATCACAGCGGATGGTATCTCTCCAAGGCTAATTCCCGGAAAG
>DATESP010000131.1:0-5502 GCA_035270645.1 Mobilitalea sp.
AAGGCATTTGATGGGGATGAAGATTCAACTGGTTATAATATGTATATGACCACAATAACTGAATTTGAGAATATGATGCAATCCATGTACGAGGACGGATATGTTCTTGTCAGTATTCATGATATTGCGAATATCGAAACCCAGGAGGATGGAACTACCAAATTCGTTGAGAAGGAGATTTATCTTCCCGAAGGAAAGAAACCCTTTGTTCTATCCCAGGATGATGTCAATTACTATGATTATATGACAGGGGATGGATTTGCTACCAGAATTGTTATCGGTGAAGATGGGAAGCCTACCTGTGAGATGGTATTAGATGACGGAAGTATCGCAACCGGAGACTTCGATATGGTGCCAATCGTGGATCGTTTCGTCGAAGAGCATCCCGATTTCTCCTATAATGGTGCGAAAGGAATTATTGCATTAACAGGTTATGAAGGAACTCTTGGCTATCGGACAAATGATCCAGAATCTCCGACCTATGAACAGGATAAGGAGAAAGCCAAAGCTGTTGCAGAGGTTATGAAAGCCGGGGGCTGGGAATTTGCTTCTCATACCTGGGGTCACAAAAATATGCAGACGAGAACCTTCTCCCAGGTAAAGACGGATATGAATCGATGGTTGGAGGAGGTATCACCACTTATCGGACCAACTGATATCTTACTATTTCCTTTTGGAGTGGATATAGAGACTACTATGGGAACCTATAGTAGTGATAAATTTCAATATCTGAAGGAGGTTGGCTTTAATTATTACTGTGGCGTAGATAGTAAACCTTGGATGCATGTTAAGAAAGAGTATGTTAGGATGACAAGAAGACCGCTCGATGGGCAGGCAATGCTGGAATTTACCAGTCGATTGGATGACTTGTTTGATGTTGGCGCAATACTTGATCCAGAACGTCCGGCTAAGGATTGGTAGTATTATCAACAGTTCAGATATAACGAAGTAAGGAATCCCGACATAATATATTTCGTCGGATTCCTTACTTCATTATCTTATGAACTAGAGATGAGTAACTTTAGCCATGAGTAGTAGACTATGCTATAATGGCAGAGCTTAAGTATAGAGAATTTACTAAAGTTCTAGACATATAAGTCTGAAGTGCACTAGCAATGGAAAGGAGGGTGGATATGAATTTTACCCATTTACATCTACATACGGAATATAGCCTTTTGGATGGCTCCGGTAAGATTAAGGAGCTGGTTTTGCGTGCCAAGGAACTTGGGATGGATAGCTTAGCGATTACTGATCATGGTGTAATGTACGGTGTCATCGATTTTTATAAAGCGTGCATAGCAGAGGGTATAAAACCAATAATCGGCTGTGAAGTTTATGTCGCCCCGAATTCCAGGTTTGACAGGGAAGTTGGTGCCTCGGATGAACGTTATAATCACCTAGTACTTCTGGCGGAAAATAATAACGGTTACCAGAACCTAATGAAGATTGTATCGAAGGGTTTTTTAGAGGGCTTTTATTATAAGCCAAGAATCGACTATGAGGTATTGGAGGAATTTAGCGAAGGAATCACTGCTTTAAGTGCTTGTCTAGCAGGTACTGTAGCCAGTAATATAAGGCGGGGCTTCTACGAGGAAGCAAAAGAGGCAGCCCTAAAGTTAAATTCAATTTTTGGGAAGGATCATTTCTTCCTGGAACTACAGGATCATGGAATGCAAGAGCAGAAGAATGTTAACCAGGCACTACTGCGCCTTTCTAAGGATACAGGGATTAAATTGGTTGCAACCAACGATGTTCATTATACCTTAGCCAATGATGCAGATCCTCATGATGTCCTGCTATGTATTCAGACACAGAAGAAGGTTTCGGATGAAAACCGTATGCGCTATGTGGGAGGACAGTATTACTTAAAGTCACCTGAGGAGATGCTTGCAGTCTTTCCTTATGCCAAGGAAGCTCTCGAGAACACCTATGAGATCGCCAAACGTTGTAATGTAACCATTGCCTTCGGGGAATATAAACTGCCACTGTATCCGGTACCTGAGGAGTACGATGCATTTGATTATCTTCATATGCTTTGTAGTGAGGGGTTGAAAAAGCGTTATAGTGAGGTTACAAAGGAGTTACGGGATAGGCTGGAATATGAGCTTAATACCATCAAGGGAATGGGCTTCACAGATTATTTCCTTATTGTGTGGGATTTTATTAAATATGCGAGGGATCATGGAATTATAGTAGGACCCGGCCGCGGAAGTGCAGCAGGCTCCATCGTCTCCTATTCACTTAGGATTACAGATATCGATCCAATTAAATACAATCTTTTGTTTGAACGTTTCCTAAATCCAGAGAGACTTACAATGCCTGATATTGATATTGACTTTTGCTTTGAACGAAGGCAGGAGGTTATCGATTATGTCACTGCAAAATATGGCAAGGATAAGGTGGTACAGATTGTAACCTTTGGTACTATGGCAGCTCGTGGAGTAATCCGTGATGTCGGAAGAGCCTTAGATCTCCCCTATTCACAGGTTGATACCGTGGCCAAGATGATTCCGACGGAGATTGGTATTACGATAGAGAAAGCTTTGAAAGCTAATTCAGAGCTTAATCGTCTCTATGAAGGAGACCCCGAGATCAAACATCTGATTGATATGTCAAAGAGATTGGAGGGTTTGCCTAGGCACACCTCCATGCATGCAGCAGGTGTCGTAATTGGTAAAGAAAGTATAGTGGAATATGTTCCGCTATCCCGTTCCTCAGACGAATCCATCACAACACAGTTTACTATGACAACCTTGGAAGAACTGGGATTACTGAAGATGGACTTTTTAGGACTTAGAACCTTAACGGTTATCCAAAACGCAGAAGCCCTAGTGAATAAGAGCCGTAGACCACTGGATAAGTTTGATGTAAAAAAGATAGATTATTATGATAGTAAGGTATATGAATTAATCTCCGCCGCTAAGACCGAGGGAGTGTTCCAGTTGGAGAGCAGCGGAATGAAGAGCTTTATGAAGGAGCTGAAGCCTCGTAATCTTGAAGATATCATAGCAGGAATTGCTCTGTACCGTCCCGGGCCGATGGATTTTATCCCAAAATATATTAAGGGTAAGAACGAAGCGGGTCAGGTTGTATATGAATGTCCACAGCTGGAACCCATTCTCTCACCGACCTACGGCTGTATCGTATATCAAGAACAGGTTATGCAGATCGTTCGTGAACTGGCCGGATATAGCTTTGGCCGTAGCGATCTGGTAAGAAGGGCAATGTCTAAGAAGAAGGAATCCGTAATGCTCAAGGAGAGACGTTCCTTCGTTTATGGCAACGAGGAGGAAAATGTTCCGGGTTGTATTAAGAATGGAATCCCGGAAGCTGTGGCTAATCATATCTATGATGAGATGGTGGATTTTGCGAAATATGCCTTTAATAAATCCCATGCTGCTGCTTATGCAGTTGTTTCCTACGAGACAGCTTATTTAAAATGTTATTATCCACTAGAATTTATGGCGGCGCTGATGACCTCAGTTATGGATAACCCTGGTAAAGTATCAGAATATATCTATACCTGCAGGCAGATGGGAATTCAAATTCTTCCCCCAGATATTAATGAAGGAGCTGAGGTTTTCTCTGTTTCGGGAGGAGCCATCCGTTATGCCCTATCTGCAATTAAGGGAGTAGGTAGATCTGTTATCGAGGCAATCGTGGCAGAGAGAGATCAAAATGGACCTTTCCAAAGTCTAAAGGATTTTGCATCACGCCTTTCAGGTAAAGAGGTTAACAAGAGGACAATTGAAAGCTTCATCAAGGCCGGAGTGTTTAGTAGTATTCATGACAATCGGAGACAGCTGATGATGAGCTATGTACAGATTCTCGACCAGCTGGCGGCGGATAAGAAGAAATCTTTGACCGGTCAGATGACATTATTTGATTTTGCAGGGGATGACGAGCTACAAGAATATGAAATGGCATTGCCTGAGGTCAGTGAATACAGTAAGGATCAAGTGCTGGCCTTTGAGAAAGAGGTGCTGGGGATTTACGTTAGCGGGCATCCACTTGAAGCATACATGGACAGAATTAAGAAGAATGTTACGGTAGCCTCTAATGATTTTAAGATTGATGAAGAGACAGAAAAACCGAAGGTAGAGGACGGAAGGACAGAGTGGATCGGTGGAATGATTACCGGTAAGACGATAAAAACTACAAGAAATAATGCTACGATGGCCTTCATAATGCTTGAAGACTTATTCGGGACTGTAGAGGTAATACTATTCCCGAGAGACTATGATAGATATAAGCACATGCTAGATATGGACCAGAAGGTATTTATACAAGGAAAGGTTACATTTGAGGAGGATAAGCCTGCAAAACTGATCGGCCAAAAGATTATTTCCTTCGATAGTATCCCTCAGGAGATCTGGATTAAGTTTGCTGGTATTGAGGAGTACCAAAAGGGCGAGCAGATATTATTTTCACTGTTAGGCGAATATGATGGTAATGATTCGGTTACTATTTATTGTGAGCAGGAGAAATTGATAAAAAAATTGCCTAAAAGTAGGAGTACAAAGGGTGAAAAAGAACTGATTGACCGATTAAAAGCATATTATTCTGATGAAAATGTTCGAATAACAGAAAAGAGTATTGAAAATATGAGAAAAATAGATTAGAATACTCTAGACCTTTAGATGAAGCGGAGGAAAAATAATGGGAAGTAAAGTAAATACAATTGGTATATTAACTAGTGGTGGGGATGCACCTGGTATGAATGCTGCGATCCGCGCAGTGGTTAGAACAGCTTTGGCCCAAGGGGTCAAGGTTAAAGGCATAAGAAGAGGATTTATGGGGTTGCTTGAGGAAGATATCATTGACATGGAATCAAAAAGTGTCTCGGATTGTATCCAAAGAGGCGGAACAATTCTATACACAGCACGATGCCCTGAATTTGTCACATCGGAGGGTCAGGATAAGGGTGCTGCCATCTGTAAAAAGCATGGAATTGACGGATTAGTAGTAATCGGTGGAGACGGTTCTTTTATGGGAGCTGCTGCATTGACTAAAAGGGGTGTAAATACAGTAGGACTTCCGGGAACTATTGACCTGGATATAGCATGTACAGACTATACCATCGGTTTTGATACTGCTGTTAATACTGCAATGCAGACAATAGATAAGGTGCGTGATACCTCGACCTCCCATGAAAGATGTAGCATTATAGAGGTTATGGGTAGAAATGCTGGACATATCGCATTATGGTGCGGTATTGCTAATGGTGCAGAGGATATATTGATTACAGAACGTTATGATCATAATGAACAGAGGATTATTGATAAGATAAATAATCGAAGGGTGACAGGCAAAAAGCATTATATTATTATTAATGCAGAAGGCATTGGTGATTCCTACGGTATGTCGAAGAGAATAGAGGCAGCTACAGGGATGGAAACTAGGGCTACAATCATAGGTCATGCACAGAGAGGCGGAAGCCCGACTGCCAGAGATAGATATTATGCATCAGCTATGGGATCCAAGGCAGTAGATTTATTATGC
>DATESP010000132.1:0-4385 GCA_035270645.1 Mobilitalea sp.
CCGATAAGCCCATACAGTTCGCCCTCTTCAATAGTTATATTGAAAGAATCCACCGCTCGTAAACCACCAAATGAGATGCCTAGGTTCTTTACCGATAATATCGCCATAGTCTTATGCCTCCCCCTTCTTCGACTTCTTCAAACTCGAAAGCAATAAGCCTTTAATCGAATGCGTTTTACGCCAAGTAATACAGGTTGGATTCCAGTTGAAAATCATCATAGCTATTAACACAATAGCATAAATCAACATACGATAATCCTGCATAAAACGTAAGTACTCTGGAAGAAGAGTCAAAATAACCGCTGCAATTATGGAACCGCCAAGATTGCCCATACCCCCAAGCACAACAAATACAAGAATCATAATCGACATATTATAGCCAAAATTCTTCGGAGTAGCAGTCAGCGTTGATATATTATGGGAATATAGTACCCCTGCGACACCTGCCATAGCAGCAGATATAGAAAATGCAATTATCTTAAACTTAGTAATATCAATTCCTACGGATTCCGCAGCAATACGATTGTCCCTGATTGCCTTAATAGCCCGTCCAGAGCGGGAATTAACCAGATTGTTAATAATTATATAGGTAAGAACCAGCAAGATTACGGCAATTGTAAACGTACTATCCTTAGGTGTTGCGAAGATGCCCTTGGCTCCATTAATAATAATCTCGCCATCCTTCTCAATATTTAACGACATGGAATCCTTCATTGAAAAATGAAAACCTCTGCTGTCCAATCCAATATATAAAACGTTCATAACATTTTTAATTATTTCACCAAAAGCTAGTGTCACGATTGCCAGATAGTCACCACGAAGGCGCAATACCGCAACTCCTATTAATGCTCCAAATAATGCTGCAGAACCCGCTCCAATTATTATAGCCAAGGTATAACGTAACAGATTATTCTCAATTATGTCCTGCATACATTTTGAAAAAAATGCTCCAGTAAATGCTCCGATACACATAAAACCTGCATGCCCTAAGCTAAGTTCTCCTAAAATACCTACCGTCAGATTAAGTGATACAGCTAATATAGAGTAATAGCATAACGGAACTAATAGTCCTTGCATGAGATTTGACATAGAACCCGCAGAAATCATAACCTGACATATCACATAAATAACAGCAATCACAGCAACTGTGATAATATTATTACGTGTAGATTTATTCAAATTATTCCAAGCTTTTAATTTCATTGTCATCCCACCCCCCTACACTTTCTCATTTATCTTCTTACCAAGAATTCCGGTAGGCTTTACCAGAAGAACTAGAATAAGAATCATGAATACAATGGCGTCTGCTAGCTGTGAGGAGATGTAAGCACGACTTAAAATCTCAATTATACCGAGTAGTATTCCGCCTATCATGGCACCAGGAATTGAACCTATTCCTCCAAATACTGCTGCCACGAAAGCTTTAATACCCGGCATGGCTCCGGCTGTGGAGGTCAGACTGGGATAGGATGAGAATAATAGAGCACTGGCAATTGCAGCCAGAGCAGAACCAATAGCAAATGTAATCGCTATCGTTTTATTCACATTAACACCCATGAGCACCGCAGCACCCTTATCCTCTGACACTGCCAGCATAGCACGACCTGTCTTGGATTTCTTAATAAAGTTGGTTAATGCAATCATTATAATGATACAGGTTGGAACCGTAATCAAGGTCTCACCAGGAATCGTCAAATCGCCCCCTACAAGCTTAAGCGGTGCTAATGTGATAACAGATGAAAATGATTTTGTATCAGCGCCAAAAATTAAAAGTGCTAAATTCTGTAATAAATAACTCACACCGATTGCTGTGATCAGTACAGCCAAGGATGGTGCTTTCCGAAGTGGTTTATATGCTATACGCTCAATTGTCATTCCTAACGCTGTGCATAAAATAATCGAAGCCAGTACAGCAACTACTGGGCTTAGACCCATTGTACTCATCACTGTAAATATAACAAACCCACCAATCATGATAACATCGCCATGGGCAAAGTTTAACATCTTCGCAATACCATAAACCATCGTATATCCAAGTGCAATAATAGAATATACGCTACCAAGACTGATTCCCTTAATTAAATACTGAATTAAGCTCATAAACTACCCCCGTCTGCATGTTAAAACATGCATTTTTCCAAGTAATATTCAAAATGATTGTACCATATAACAAGTAGTGTTACAAGAAAAAAACAAACGTGACATCCTTTCGCTGATTTATGCATGTTACTGTTCACTCGTACCTCGTTCACAGCAATAATTATGCACACAAAGTGCAAAAAGAGCACTTTGGCGCATGAAGTTCTCGGGTTTTACTTGCATAAAACACCTCGCGCCGACTAACGAGTGAACAGTAACTTATGCATTAATAAATCTTCGTAAGGTGCACTAGCCAAAAAAACAGAGGGACGCCCTAAAATGTGCCCTCTGTTTTTTTACTTTACAATGCTTAAATGATCATTAATTCATTGTTTTCAGATGAACAGCTCTTACTCTGCTGATACGTAATTACCGTCTTTAATAATAACAGCTCTGGGAGCTTTGTTAACTTCACCAGTTGCTAACCAGGTCATACCTGCACCAGTTAAACCATCAACTGTAATCTCAGTCATGGCCGCCTTTATAGCATCTCCCATTTCAGAAACGCTCATTTTTGCTTTTACATCAGCCTTTTCAATTGCTTCCTTAATGATATATATTGCATCATAAGCATCCGCTGCAAACTGATTCGGTGTATCACCATAAGACGCTTTAAAGTCAGTTACAAACTTCTGTGTTGCCGCATCTGTAGCATCTGCTGCGAAAGGAGTCAGAAGCATAACGCCATTTGCTAATGCTGTATCAAAGTTTTCTACATCCAGAATACCGTCAAGACCATCACAACCGAAGAAAATAGGGCTGAAGTCCAGGGATGCTGCCTGTATCAAAATTAATGTAGCCTCTTGATAATATATAGGAAGGAACACAAGCTCTGCACCTTTGTCCTTAGCCTTTTGAAGCTGAACTGAGAAATCAGATTTACTATCAGCAGTAAATGCCTCTGCTGCAACTATCTCAAAGTTCTGATTTTTAGCTTCTTCAGCAAACTTCTCATAGATACCGGAAGAATATACGTCGGAGCTATCATAAATAACAGCAACCTTTGTAGCAATACCTTTTCCACCGATATACTGTGCTGAAGCCATACCCTGGTTTGGATCAGAGAAACATACCTGGAATGCATTGTCATAGATAACACAATCGGGTGAAGAACCTGATGGAGTCAGCTGGAACATGTTATCATTCTTTGTTTCCTGTGCAACAGCCTTACAAGGATTAGAAGTAACAGTTCCCATGAGAAGATCCATACCCCAGTCTTTTAAGGTATTATATGCATTAACTGCCTTCTCTGGGTCATGCTCATCGTCTTCAAATTTAAATGCAATCTGAGTTCCATTAATACCACCCGCATCATTAATTTCTTTAACAGCAAGTTCAGCACCATTCTTAACATGCTGGCCGTAAACAGCTGCTCCGCCTGTAACTGGGCCGATACCTCCAATATAGAATTTAGCATCACTTGAAACGCCTGTTTCGGATTTTTCATCTGAATCTGACTTTTCTTTCGTACCACAACCTGACATACTCATAACTACCATGCTCAGTGCCAGAACAAGGCCTAAAAATCTTTTCATTTTTTTCATAACAGTCCTCCATTACGCCGTTTTACGGCATCCATAAATCAAACAAAAAGTATGCTCTCATGCTTTTTGCGATTGAAAAGAATAATCCTTTCAACCTAGTCCTCCCGTAGATACAACTCCGGACAATCTACCATGGTAACGTATTAATCCGGTGACCTAGAAATGATATAAATAAGACGCTCGCTTCTGGATAACAGAAAAATTAGCCTGTCATGCGTCCGAACGTCCTTATTATTCATATATCATAACCTTGAATAAATATTTTGTCAATTAATTTTTGTTCTATTATTACTATAATTCACCTCCACACTTATCGCAGAAATCTAGCCCTTCCAAAGTAATTCCACCGCAGTCTGGGCAAATGATTTTAGTTGGAAGTATCTCCCTTTCTACTATCTCATATTCCTCCGTATCAGTGTCTGTTCCTATAGTGTCCTGCTCATTATTATCATCGATTCCTATATCCTCCATACCATCACTCGAAAATAACATATACTCTCCCCCTAAATACCTATGATTCTATCCGTTATTCGCTGTGCGCTGTACGATAAGTTTATGTTTCTCTGCACCTCTCATCTCAATTATGGGTACGCCTTTCCCTTCGATGTAATCCCTAGTAATGATGACACGTCCGATATTATCATCCTTTGGTATCTCATACATGATATCAAGCATTATCTCCTCAAGGATTGCTCTCAATGC
>DATESP010000133.1:0-4775 GCA_035270645.1 Mobilitalea sp.
AAGATATACAGAATCCAAATGCATAGATATATGGGAGCTGCAGGGCAGGATGAGGAAGGCTATATGGTCGTTCCCAATGGATCAGGTTCAATCATAAACTTTAATAATGGTAAAACTAGTGCGGCAGACTACTCACAGTACGTTTACAATATTGATCCATTATCTGACAGCTTAGCTCAGACAGAATATACCGAGCAAGCAAGACTAGGATTATTCGGTATATGCCGTGAGAACTCGGGTGTGCTAGCTACCATTGAGGATGGAGCATCCTTAGCAAATATAACTGCAGGAATAAGTGGAAAGTATAGTACTTATAATTATGTTTATCCGTCTTTTCAGTTAAGAGGTTATGATGTTCTTTCGTTATTTGGAAGTACAGGAAATGAAGCTGACCTACCCATAGTGATAAAGAATGTTTTCGATTATAATTTGAGTGTTAAATATACTATGCTTACCGATGAATATTCAGGATATAGTGGAATTGCTAATTACTATCGACAAAGATTAATAGATGAAGGAGTACTTACATTAAAGAAAAGTAATGGCGATATACCCTTCTACTATGATATTGTCGGCGGAGTAAAAGAAACAGCATTTTTCCTCGGAACCCAATATTTATCTGTGAATCCTATTACGACCTTTGAGGAGGCCGGAGATATATCAGATGACTTACTATCGAGTGGAATTAAGAATCAAGTCATGAATTACCAGGGATGGTTTAATGGTGGGTATTTTCATGATGTGACTGATAAGGTGAAAGTATTAAGAAAACTGGGCGGTAAATCCGGTTTGGAGAAACTAAATAAGAGGGTAGAAGATAACGATGGTTCATTGTATGTGGATACTGCTCAACAAAAGGTGTCATATATAAGTAAGGGATTCAACGAATATCAAGAAACTTCAAGATATTACGGAGCAGGATATTATGCTTATTTTGCTAATGTAAATCCCACAACACTATCAAAGACTTCTACATTAGGATATCCGGAAACTGGATATTACTTGATATCACCGAAATTTTTACCAAGATATGTGGATGGATTTATAAAAGGAATAAATAAGATTGATATAAACGGCATATCTCTGCGGGACCTTGGGGATTCGCTTCATTCAGATCAGAAGAGAAGCAATGTAATACACAGGGAAGAAGCATTAGATGTGTTACTGGCTCAGCTTGACAAGTTAAATAATACTGGAAAGAAGCTGTTAGTAAGTGGAGGCAATGATTACTCATTTAAGTATACTTCTGATATTATAAATGCCCCTATGAGTGATAATAAGTATTTTATTGTAGATGAGAGTATCCCTTTGTATCAGATGATTATTCATGGGAGCATCGATTATGGTGGAGGATTAATAAACTTTTTTGATGATATAGATCGTTCTGATTTTACGCTTAATTTAATAGAATACGGAGCGTCACCACATTATCTGTTTACCAAGGATAGTGCAAATGAGATGAAATATACCGGTTTACATAATTACTATTCAACTAAATATGATATATGGAAAGAAATAGCAGTAAATATGTACCGGGATGTAAACGCTGCGTTAAGTAGAGTGTCTGGTGAAACTATGGTAGATTATCAAATTATTAAAGATGGTGTTAGTAAAGTCACCTACAGTAACGGTATTGTATTTTATATAAATTATTTATCAGAAGATGTAACTGTGGATGGCATAACTATACCGGCTAAGGACTATGAGGTCAGAAATTGATTAAACTGTTATTGGCAGAATGGAGATTATTATGAAGAAAAAGAAGCTAACGCTTCCCCAGAAAAGAATGGTTAATGGGTACATGTTTATTCTTCCATGGTTTATAGGATTTATAGCCTTCTATTTAAGAAGCATTGTACTTACTGCTCAGTTTAGTCTATCAGAGCTTTCTGTAGGTGCTGTGGGCGGATATGATTTGAAGTTTGTAGGACTAGAAAATTTTATATACGCTTTTAGAGAACATGGAACTTTTAAGCAGATTTTAACTTCATCTGTAGGGAATATACTCATAGATATACCGCTCATTATATTCTTTAGTCTGTTTATAGCTATGCTACTTAATAAAGAGTTTAAGGGAAGGACATTAGTTAGAGCGATTTTCTTTCTTCCAGTTATCCTTAATAGTAGTGCTATATCAGGGGCTTTGGAATTAAGTCAACAAATGATGGCGGGAGGAATCTCTGCAGGAAGTAGCCAGATGGCAGCCGACGCAGCTTCCACAGGCGTAGATATAAACTATTATATAAATTTATTTAAAAATTTTGCCATGCCGGAAGCAATTTTAGATTATATTGTGCTTGCAGTAAGCCGTATCAATAGTATTATAACTGCTTCGGGTGTACAGATCGTTATCTTCCTAGCTGCACTACAGGCTATACCTGGTTCAATGTACGAAGTAGCAAAGATAGAAGGTGCAACGGCATACGAGACTTTCTGGAAGGTTACATTCCCCATGGTAATGCCCCATATTATTACCAATGTTGTATATACAGTTATAGATAATTTTTCCAATAGTGAGGTTGTAACCTTAGCTTATGATATGGCATTTACAAGTTTTGATTATGGGCTAAGCTCGGTATTTAGTTTGGTTAGTACAGTGATCACCTGTCTGATATTAGTTCTAATATGCGGCTTTATCCAGAAAAGAACCTTTTATTATAATTAGGAAGGGAGTGGTAATATGAGTACAGATACTAAGAGTAATGTAAGATCAAAAGTTAATATGATTATTTCCAGTCCCAAATTTACTAATAATAAAAAGGGAATAATGACAAGTGCTAAACGCCTAATTGTAGGCATATTTAGCTTCTTAGTTATAATAGGCATATCATATATCATCCTAGCCCCTGTAATTGGTATGGTCGTGAGCTCATTTATGTCTGATGCGGACGCCTATAATCCTATGGTGTATATGATTCCTCAGAACTCGACATTGGAAAAATACAAGCTTGTATGGGAGCGTATGGATTATCTCCCTACCTTAGGCAGAAATCTTATTTATTCCGTGTCACTGATGCTTATTCAGGTCTTTGTATGTTCTATGGTTGGATATGGATTTGCTAGATTCCAGTTTCCTCTTAAGAAGATCTTGTTTACTTGTGTAGTAGTGATGATTGTTATACCAGATCATTCCATAATGCTACCAATATATATGACTTTCAAGAACTTTGATCCTTTTGGACTGGCAACATTAATGGCCGGAAAACCACTCAATCTTATGTCTTCAACCATGCCTATGTATATCATGACTATATTTGGATGTGGTGTTCGGTCAGGCCTATATATTTACATATTTAATCAGTTTTTTAGAGGACTTCCTAAAGAAATTGAAGAAGCTGCCTTAGTCGACGGAGCAGGTACATGGTACACATATCTAAGAATTATGCTTGTTAATGCTGTACCGTCTGTCATAACTGTAGCTGTATTTTCTATGGTATGGCAGTATAATGATACTTTTTATTCGAAGTTATTTCTGATTAGCGAGGATATTGTAATCAGCAAGAAATTATCAACACTGCAGGCAACAATTAAGAATGTAGATAAGATTCTGGATACAACTATTCAGGAACTATATCTTTATGCTGGAATAGTGTTGGTAATGCTGCCGATTATAGTCATCTATGTAGCTCTTCAGAAGTACTTTATAGAGGGAGTGGAGCGTAGTGGAATTGTTGGATAAGTATGCTCCAGACCAAAGTAATATCAAATTCTATTCAAAAAAGAAGGAGGAGTTAAAATTGAAGGCAAAAAAACTGTTTGCGCTTTTGTTTTGCGCGATAATGGTTCTGTCCTTGGCGGGATGTAAGGGAAAAGATGATGCCAAAGAGACAGACAGTCCTGCGGAGGTAGTTAACGAAGAACCCCAGAAGGAAGATACGGAGGTTAAAGACACGACAGATGAGAAGAAGACTGATCAGCCTGTTGTGGAAGTCAAAGAGGTTAGTCTCGACTTTGAAGATGGTCTATATGGATTTGCTACAGTCTATACAGCCCCGTCCAATGCAGATGCTTCCGAATTGTCAGTTGTTGATTTTGGCGGAAGCAAGGCACTAAAGGTAACCAATATGAATGCTAAGATTCCTTATATTGCTATAGATATTGCGAGCTTAGTTGGAGACAAGATAGCTGATGTGAAAAATATCACCATGGATATAAGTACGGAGCATCCTGACGGAAATTTCTATGCTGTTTCAGGAAAAACTGTTGCTTACAGCGGTGAGGATAGAATAGCATCAGAGGATCCTTGGTCAGTTTACATGGCTAATAAGAATCCAAATACTGCAAAAGTAATTCTTGATGAGGGTGAAGAATTTGTTGCAGGATTCCAGAACATGATAATCCTTTCGTTGGTAACAGATAATGCTCTAGATGACGGTGCACCTAATGCTAATATATACATTGATAATATTAGAGTTATGGATGCAGCAGGCAATATAATTAAAGCAGATAGCTCAGTTGCATTTGCTGAACCTGCGGGATTCTCGGAGGCTGACAGATCAAATCTGATTTCTGTTAAAAATGAAGTTGAGTTATTCTCTAATGTCAGTGATATAGCTTATGCACAGGGTACCGGAATGAATACCTTATCTCAAGGAGGAACTATTGATCCTGCAATAATAACAGAAGATACAGTTATAACTATATACTATGAATCAGAAGGAAATATTTGGCTTGTAGCACAGTCATGGGTAGATGGGGCACCATTTGCTTGGCAGCGAGTAGCTGATGAAGGTGCAGCTATTAAGAATTCCAGTGGAACCATAGCACAGGTTACC
>DATESP010000134.1:0-7695 GCA_035270645.1 Mobilitalea sp.
TTCACCAGTTTCCCGGATCATTACTTCTACTTCTTTCTGGGCTTTCTCAACCATCTCTTCAATCCTTGCTGGATGAATTCTTCCATCAACAATCAGTTTTTCGAGAGCAATTCTTGCTATCTCTCTTCTGATTGGATCAAAAGCTGATAAGATGACAGCCTCAGGTGTATCATCAATAATTAAATCAACACCAGTCAAGGTTTCAAGGGTTCTAATATTACGTCCCTCTCTACCAATGATTCTACCCTTCATTTCATCGTTAGGAAGCTGAACTACTGAGATTGTTGTCTCAGCAACATGATCTGCAGCGCATCTTTGAATTGCTGTAACTACCAGATCCTTTGCCTTCTTATCCGCTTCTTCTTTTGCTCTACTTTCTAATTCCTTGATCATCAGAGCAGTTTCATGTTTAACTTCTTCTTCAACAGTTTTTAACAGATATTCCTTAGCTTGTTCGGAGGTTAAGCCGGATATTTTCTCCAACTCCTGCAATTGTCTTTCATGGAATTCTTCAATGTCCTGCTTGATTTTATCAAGCTCGGCTTCTTTCGATGAAAGTCTTGCTTCTTTCTTTTCCAATGCTTCGGTTTTCCGATCCAAAGTCTCTTCTTTGGTTAGAACCCGTTTCTCATAACGTTGTAATTCTGCTCTTCGTTCCTTTGACTCACGCTCTAATTCGTTCTTGGTTTTCAAGGACTCTTCTTTGGCTTCGAGTAAGGCTTCTCTCTTCTTAGTTTCAGCTGTTTTTAAAGCTTCATCTATGATTTCTCTTGCTTTTACTTCTGCAGTACCTATCTTGGCTTCATAAACCTTCTTACGATAAGTAATTGCAAGTATCCAAGCAACAGGAGCTACTATTACGAGGGTAACTAAAATACCAATTACCGTATATTGCACAGGAGCACCTCCTTATTTAGTTTTCATTGTACACACAGTAGGAATATCATAGTAATGGTTTAAATACTACATCACTATAAATCCGCTTGTCTATAATGTTACAACATATAAATTTTATACTGAATTTACGAATATGTCAAGTATACTGATGAATAATTTATCTATTATGACATAAATCCATGCATAAATTCAAAAAACATAATGAGTTTTTATACATTTTGATATGAAATATAATTATCTTTAGTCAGGTAGCTTACCCATATAATAAAAACCTTTATTATCGTCTAAATATACCTCAACAATTTTACCTATGAGACTAGAATCTCCCTCAAAATGTACGAGAAGATTATTGCTTAACCTTCCGGTAAGTAGATTACTATTATGAGAATTTACTTCCTCGACTAATACCCACTGCATTGTGTGTTCTTCATTCGTGGCAGCCTTTGCAGATGATGCTTGAACCTCTGCTAACAGACGATCAAAGCGTTCCTTTGCTATAGATTCCTCCACCTGGCCCTCCATGGTCGCAGCTGGGGTGCCTGTTCTTTTGGAGTATATAAAGGTAAAGGCGCTATCAAAGCACACTTTCTTAACAACCGACATGGTTTCCAAAAAATCCTCCTCTGTCTCTCCGGGAAAACCGACTATTATATCGGTGGTGATTGAGATCTCGGGAATTGCAGTTCTAATTCTGTCCACGAGATCAAGATACATTTCCTTGGTATAATGGCGATTCATGATTTTAAGTAGCCTAGAGCTTCCTGATTGCAATGGTAGATGTAGATGTCTACAGATTTTTCTGCTTGATTGCATAACACAAATTAACTCCTGGGATAAATCCTTTGGGTGCGAGGTCATAAAACGTATCCGCTCGATTCCATCGATTTTCTCTATCTCGGTGAGTAGTTCCGCAAAAGTCATCGGTATCTCCAAATTCTTTCCATAGGAGTTAACATTTTGGCCGAGTAACATGATTTCTACTACTCCGTCTGCTGCTAAAGCCTTAATCTCCTCCAGTATATCCTGTGGATTACGGCTCCTTTCTCTTCCCCTAACATATGGTACGATGCAGTAGCTACAGAAATTATTACAGCCAAACATTATATTTACTCCGGCTTTAAATTTAAATTTACGGTCTCCCGGAAGGTTCTCGACAATCATGTTGGTATCCTTCCAAAGATCAATAACCATAGAATTAGCCTTTTTTTGCTTGTCAAGCTTCTCATTATTTTGGCGAGTTTGAAGAAGCTCTGCCAGCTTAAATATATTATGAGTACCGAAAATGATATCGACAAAACGGTAGCTGGTTTTAATTTTTTCCACTACCTCTGCTTCCTGCATCATGCAACCGCATAATGCAATCAGCATCCCAGGATGGCTTTTTTTCAGCTTACCTAGATAACCCAGTCGTCCATATACACGGTTGTTCGCATTCTCACGGACTGTACAGGTATTGTATAATACAAAGTCAGCATCCTCCGTATCGGTTTCCTCATAACCAATCTGTTTTAATATGCCCGATATTTTCTCAGAATCCCTAGCATTCATCTGGCAGCCAAAGGTTTCAATATGATAGGTTTTTCTTTTTCCGGTAATATTGAGTTCCTTATCATATTCTACCTTTAATTCTTTAATGATATCCAGTTGTTTTGCTGCTTCTACTTCATTTACATTCGTACTTTGATTATTCATACCTACTCCAGTCCTTCTCTATATAATAAGGCTTCCAAACTCAAAAAAAACCAGCTTAAGCTCCTCAAAGGTAGAGCTACGGTACCGGTGTTCCAGAGGGAAAGCGGCGTTTTCATCTACAGTTTCTATTGTTAATGCAAGTTTGTTAAAGTGTTCTGAAAAATAATGTACAGTATTTCCTCCGGTATCACCAGGTTCAAGCTCATCACTCGGAGGCATTAGCTCGTACTTTATAATACTTGCTAAACGCTTAGCTACACGGAGCTGCCGATCATTGTAGCTTGCCGACATACTTCTTCTATAATAATAAATTGACTTTCCCCTCGAATGAAAGTCGATAAAACCCCTAACTTTGTATTGGTTGAATACGGCAATCAAAGCTTTTGTTTCATTTTCACTAGCCACATAGTCTGTCGGATTCTTAGGTCTCCAGAGTCTACACGGAAAGTTTCGGTTAATATCAACACCCCGGGCATTATACTTCCATTCTTCTGAAATAATATTTCTGCCTAAAGCTTTTTCTTTTAATGTACTATCTCTTATTTCATCAAATCCATTTAATGATACCATATATCCATCCGGATTTAAAAGAGGAATCATTAGAATTGTAAAAGTTGAAAGTAATTCATATATACAATTACCAAATATGATCTGTTCGTACTCTTCCATATCTAAGTTTACATCTGGTTTTTGTTTATTAAAATAATTCTTTTGAACAGTATGTTTTGTATAAAGTTCGGCGTAATATTCTGTTATATGCATTAGTACAATCGGGTTAATGGTCTCCCTTCCATGTACACCCCCACAAAACAGCATGTATTTTCTTCCATAACCTAGCTTTAACATAACTATGTCACGATTGTCGTGGGTACTTCCAATCGTGACATAGTGTATTATTTTATGATATTTTTCTGCCATAGCTCTACCATTCGCTATTAATTTATCGTATGAATAGACCGCATCCTCTAAATCAACAATCATACATTAACCATGCCTTATCCTTGTAATCATAACAATCTATGATTCTCAAGATCAAATCATGTGTATAATCAATCTATATTATAAAAAATTTGAGCTAATGGTGAATCTGCTGACATAATAAGTGTCTTATCAGCACCGCTTAGGGAGGCTTTAGCTGCCTCTAGTGAACGGACAAAGGTATAGAATTCACTACGGGACTCATCAGAATATGCATCTGATAATACTCTCATGTATTCTGATTCGCCCTCAGCGATTATTTTCGCTGCCTGGGTCTCAGCATTGGAGATACTTATTGCAATTTCCTTATCTGTAAGGTTTTGTATCATCTGAGCTTCGGACTCACCCTCTGCAGTGAAGTTAGCTGCCATCTGAGCACGCTCTGAAATCATTCGATCAAATACAGCAGCCTTATTATCACTGGGCAGATCCAAACGCTTAGTCTCAATTGCAATCATTTCTATTCCGTATTGCTCCATGGAGCTATCCATGTTCTGTAAAAATGCAATACTGAGTTCACCGTCTCTTCCACTGATAACTTCGTTCTGTTCCATACTACTGATAACAGTTTTCATAGCATTGTATACATTACTGTCAATTCTGCTTTGTGCAAGGGTAGTAGAGGAATTAAGTGTCTGTGCAAAGACAATTGGCTTTACAATTTTCCATAATACATAGCTGTCAGCAACCATAGCCTTCTTATCTTGAGTTATTACATCGGATTCAGACATATCATAGAACTGAATCTGTTTAGGTAGTTTATCTACAGACTCCAAAAAAGGTACTTTAAAGGAAAGACCTGCTTCCTGATATACTCTGTCAATTTTGTTAAATCGTTTAACAACTGAATATTCATTTTCTTTGGTAATTACTAACGACGATAATAATGCAATGAGCCCTACAAACACAAATACTATTAGGATAATTTTAAATAATTTTTTAGCCATTAGTTATTACCTCCTTCCATGAGTGGTTCTAAGGGTAGTAGCTTTTGTACTCCGGAATCTCCACTATCTATAATTACCTTTAATGAAGGAAGTACATCTTCCATGGTTTCATAGAACATTCTTTCCTTTGTAATTAGTGGATACTTCATATATTCCTCATACACTTCATTAAATCTTGCTACCTCTGCCTGTGCTTCATTTACTCTCTTAGTCTTAGTGGACTCTGCTTCCTGAAGTATCTTATCCACCTGTGCTTCTGCCTGTGGAATCTTCTCATTCTTATATTTACTAGCGTTATTTAGGGCAGTTTCCTTACCCTGTTTTGCTGTCTCTACAGATTTAAAGGCTTCCATAACTGCATCTGTCGGAGGCTCAGAATCCTGTATAGTGATATTAACTAATTGAATACCGATATCCTGCTTTTCCATCTTATCTAAAATTGTTGACTTTATGGCAGCTTGAATCTCGTATTTTCCTGTAGTTATAACATCATCAACTTTATAGCTTCCTACAACTGTACGGATGCTACTCTGTGCAATATTTTTTAAGATAGTTACCGGATCAGAGGATGCATATAACGCCTTAACCGGATCGGAAACCTTATATTCCAAGAAAAAATCAACATTTACAAAATTAAAATCTGAAGTTATCATCATCGATTCCATTTCAATCTTCTGATCGGTTCCTAAAACATAACCTATTGCCAGACTCTGAATCGTCGTATCAACCTTTTCCACCTTTTGTATGATTGGTGCTTTAAAATGTAGACCTGCAGTACTGACTGTCTTAGCTTTACCAAAAGTGGTTACTACCGCCTGCTCCTGTTCCTTAATTGTATAGAAAGATCCAAAAAACAGTATTGCCGCCAGAATGACTGTTATCAATATGATAAAGAGATTCTTAAACTTACGAATAAATGAACGAAAATCGTCCCCTGAAGGAAAATCATAAATATTATTTGCCATATACTTACCCTCTTTCTACTCTCTGATTTGTCCGTTACCAAAAATAATATATTTTGTGCTGGTTAATGCTTTCAGCCCCATTGGTCCCCTTGCGTGAAGCTTCTGCGTACTGATTCCGATTTCCGCACCGAAACCGAATACATTTCCGTCTGTAAATCTTGTGGAAGCATTAATATAAACTGCTGCTGCATCAATCTCATTCAAGAATTTCATCGAATGATCATAATCCTTAGTTACGATGGTTTCTGAATGTTTCGTATTATAATGATTGATATGAACAATTGCTTCCTCTATGGTGTCTACAACCTTAAGGGAAATAATCTTGTCAAGGTATTCCCTGCCATAATCCTCTTCAGTCGCTGATACACATCTACCTTCAATTGCTTTGCCCTGTTCATCAGCTCGAATCTCTACTCCCTTTGCATTTAACCTTTCATACAGAAGGGGTATAAATTCATTTGCTACCTTTCTATGAATTACTAGTGATTCACAGGCATTACATACCCCAAGACGTTGGGTCTTGGCATTATCAATAATATCAAGAGCCATATTAAAATCTGCAAATTCATCTACATACACATGACAATTACCGGACCCTGTCTCTATTACCGGAATCGTGCTGTTCTCAACTACTGCTTTGATAAGACCAGCTCCACCCCTGGGAATAAGTACATCTATGTAACCATTCATATGCATCATTTCATTAACAATCTCTCTTGACGTATCTTCAATTAGTTGAACCGCATCCTCCACGTAACCAGCGGATTTTAATCCCTTCCTTAGAGCTTTCACAATTGCTTTGTTAGAGTTGATGGCATCACTACCACCTCTTAGTATTACTGCATTCCCCGCCTTAAAGCATAAACCAAAAGCATCTGAAGTCACATTAGGCCTTGACTCATATATAATGCCGATTACTCCGATTGGTACTCTCTTCTGTCCGATGGTTAATCCGTTCGGTCTAACTGTCATTGATAAAACCTCTCCAATAGGATCCTCCAAGGCACAAATTTCGGTTAATCCATCTGCCATGGACTGGAGTCTGTCAGCATTAAGCTTAAGACGGTCTATCAAACTAGTCTTAACTCCGTTATTCTCGGATATCTTCACATCATTTTCATTAGCGGCTAGTATCTCTGTCTCAGAATCTAATAATGCTTGAGCGCATGCACGAAGTGCATTATTTTTCTCATTATGCGACATTCGATTTAAAATGGTTGCAGCTTCCTTAGCTTGTATGCCTATTTTATCCAAACAAATCATGATACTCCTCCTTTCCCACATACAATTTTTATATAGGTTCTAAATTACGTCTCCATACTTAAATCTATTTATCCTGTTCAGGTATGTTAGTATTACATTGTACTATTATATAGTCATATTAGCATATAGGTTAATTAATGTTACAGTGTATAATACGTTCCGGCGTTATTACCATATCAGCTTTGATGTCATGATCCTCGCAATCAATTTTATCTAATATTTGAAAGTCATAAGCTAATGCCACCTTGATAAATCCATCCTTTTGGTGTTTCGCAAGATATCGGTCATAGTAACCAGCACCGAAGCCGACCCGATTTCCTTTATAATCAAAGGCAAGACCAGGCAAAAGCATAAGTTTAGGCTGCTTATCATCTCCAGAATCAATAAAGCAATTTTGGTTACTGTCCTGTGGCTCAAGTACTCCGAATTTACTAGCTTTTAAGTCATTAAGACTAGTAATTCTATAAAAATCCATTCCGTTCTTTTCCACTCTTGGAATATATACTTTCTTACGGTCAATAAAACGACTCGACAAGGCATCCCTAATAATTGTAGTGGTATCTATCTCCGCTTGGAAGGATAGATAAGTTAAAAGTACTGGACACTTTTGGTAATATAAAAGAGAAAAAAGCTTATCTTGAACTTGCTTGCACTGAATTACAACTTCTTCCTCCGAAAGAGTATTCCGTCTTGTTTTCATATTGCTTCTAATTTCTGCTTTCGTCATCTTTTATTCCTTTGCTTTTGTAACTGATCCATCTGGATTGATAAATTCTACCCTATCCAAGGTTCCACGCATATTCTTACGTATAGCTGCAATATATTCGCTTCTTAGTTTGATCTGTTCCGCGGCTTCCTCCTCGGTCAATCCAACATTCTGAGATTTATGATATAATTCATTGATACGAGTAATCTGTAAATTGTCCATTAAACCATGCCTTTCATTACGACCT
>DATESP010000135.1:0-5349 GCA_035270645.1 Mobilitalea sp.
TTCTGTCTTATTCTTCCAATCGGTGTAGGTTTATACTGGATAGCAAATAGCTTATTTTCTATCGTTCAGCAATACTTTGTAAATAAATACATGGATAGCATGGATATGGATGAAATGATCGAAAAGAGTAGTGCAAAAGCAAGTAAGAAATATTCAAAAATGATATCTACGAATGGTTCTTTGCAAGAATTAGCAAAGAAACAGACAAAATCAATAGAAAGCTCAGTCTCAGAGAATATAAAGGATGAAGTAAAGGATGAGTCCCCTAAAACAGTAGAGGATAGTAAAGAAGTTCCGGAAAATAATAATAAAGCCAACAAGCCTTCTAGTATTTCTGAGATTGCAAACCTTCTCAAAAGTAGAAATAATGAAAAGGGGGATAAGTAATTATGGATTGGAGAGAATTTTCTGCAAAGAATGTAGATGAAGCCTTGACAGCTGCAATGCTTGAAATAGGTACTACAATAGAGAATCTTGAATACGAAGTCATAGAAAAAGAAACTTCCGGATTTTTAGGAATGTTCGGCAAACCGGCAAGAATAAAAGTTAGATTAAAGCCAAGTCTGGAGAATACAGCAAAAGGCTTCCTTGATAAAGTTTTTAAAGCGATGGCAATCAATGCTAAGGTTGAAGTTGCATATGATGAGGAAAATGCTATCCTAGATATTACTGTTGAGGGAGATGACATGGGCGTCCTAATCGGTAAGAGAGGGCAGACACTGGATTCACTTCAGTATCTTGTAAGTCTAGTTATTAATAAAAACAGCGATAATTATGTTAAGGTTAAGTTAGATACTGAAAATTACAGAGCAAGAAGAAAAGAGACTCTGGAGAACTTGGCTAAGAATATTGCTTTTAAAGTTAAGAGAACTAGAAAACCCGTATCCTTAGAGCCTATGAATCCATATGAGAGAAGGATAATACATTCTGCATTACAAAATGATAAGTATGTAGAGACCTTTTCTGAAGGAGAAGAACCTTACCGTAAGGTCGTAATAAACATTAAAAAGACCGCTCCACGAGACGTTAAATACAACAAATTTAACAAGGGATTTAATAGGGACACAAATAAGGACACGACTAAGGAAAGTAAGAAGGATTACCATAGAGATTATAATAGGCCTTATAACAAGGAAATCAAAAAGGAATCCAATATTGATTTTAGCAAGGATAGTCTAAATAAGAATTACAGCAAAGACTATAAAAAAGACTATTTGGAATACAAGGAAAGCAAGGAAAAGAAAGTTCCAGAGGAGAATGCTTAAAGAGCTTTTGAATGATGATAGAGGTGTCTTAAAAGTAGAGCTTTTACTTTGAGGCACCTTTTTATAGAATCAGAGTCATGTAAGAAGAGAAGGGAGGGTGATTCATGAAGACAGATACGATAGCTGCGATAGCAACAGGCTTAAGTAGTGCAGGAATTAGCATTGTTAGAATCAGTGGAGAGCAAGCATTTCAGATTATTGATCAGATATATCACTCAAAATCAGGAAACAAGATGCTATCCTGCGAGAAAAGTCATACACTTCACTATGGGTATATTGCTGATGGAGATCAAATAATTGATGAGGTCTTAGTTGCTATTATGAAAGGGCCCTCCACTTATACCAGGGAGGATGTCATTGAGATAGACTGCCATGGCGGTATTGTCGTTACGAGAAAGATTTTAGAAACAGTATTAAAGTATGGAGCAAGAATAGCGGAGCCCGGTGAGTTTACGAAAAGAGCTTTCCTTAATGGAAGAATTGATTTATCACAGGCAGAAGCCGTGGCTGATATAATTAATTCAAAGAATGAGAGAGCTCTAGAGAATTCTATTAAACAGTTAAGAGGAAAAGAATTAGAGCTTATTAAAAACCTTAGAGAGACTATATTAAGAGATATTGCATTTATTGAGTCTGCACTTGATGATCCTGAGCATATTAGCCTGGATGGCTTTACAGAAGAGCTTACAGATCATATAACAGAGGAGATAAAGCTGATTGAAAAATTAATTCAAGGAGCTAAGAATGGAAGGATTTTAAGGGAAGGAATCAAAACTGTTATATTAGGTAAGCCCAATGCTGGAAAATCCAGCCTTCTCAATACACTACTGGGAGAAGATAGGGCTATTGTAACAGATATTCCGGGAACTACAAGGGATACCTTGGAGGAAACACTTGAATGGAATGGTATTACACTTAATATTATTGACACAGCAGGTATCAGGGAGACGGAGGATGTGGTTGAGAAGCTGGGGGTGGCGAAAGCTGTTCGTTATTCAGCAGAAGCCGACTTGGTCATATTTATGGTCGATTCATCAGTCCATCTAGATGTAAATGATGAAGCAATATTGGAGCTTATAAGAGAAAAGAAAGCAATTATTCTTCTAAATAAATCCGACCTTCCGCAAAAAGTCACAATAACTGAATTAGCCGAAAGAACTGAGCATCCTGTAATAAGTGTTTCCTTAATAGATAATGTTGGAATTGAGGAACTAGAGGCGTTGATAAGAAAAATGTTCTTAGCAGGAAAAATATCCTTTAATGATGAATTATATATTACAAATGAAAGACACCAGGAGGCTTTAAAGGATACACTTGAAAGTCTAGAAATGGTTCAGCAGAGTATAGAGAATGGAATGGCCGAGGACTTTTACTCCATAGATTTGTTGAGTGCATATGAGATGCTTGGAAAAATTATCGGAGAGAAAGTGGAAGAGGATTTGGTAAATATGATATTTAAAGAATTTTGTATGGGGAAATAGAGCTGGCAAGGAAATAAAGTTTTATTACGTAGTATTTTAATTAGCGAAGAGACTTTGTATGTAATATGAAGGGATTGGATGAAATATGTCACATATAAACGAGAGTTATGAAGTAGTAGTAATTGGTGCAGGACATGCCGGTTGTGAGGCTGCATTGGCGTGTGCCCGACTTTCCGTAAAGACTATTATTTTTACTGTGAGCTTGGATAGTATTGCACTTATGCCTTGCAACCCAAATATCGGGGGAACTTCGAAGGGTCATCTAGTGAGGGAGATTGATGCTCTTGGTGGAGAGATGGCTAAGAACATTGATAAAACCTATATTCAATCCAAGATGCTTAATATGTCTAAGGGGCCTGCAGTACATTCTCTTAGGGCACAAGCAGATAAACAAGACTATTCTAACTCCATGAGAAGAGTTCTAGAGAATACGGATAATCTAACTTTAAAGCAAGCAGAGGTAGTGGAGCTTCTTACGAATGAAGATCGCATAATCGGGGTTAAGACCTATTCAGGAGCTATATATACCTGTAAAGCAGTGATATTATGTACCGGAACGTATCTAAATGCCAGATGCATTTATGGAGATGTTGTAAATCCTACAGGTCCGAACGGTCTTCAATCTGCTAATCACCTCACAGATTCTCTAAAGGCAATCGGAATAGAAATGAACCGGTTTAAGACAGGAACACCAGCTAGAATAGATAAAAGAAGTATTGATTTTTCGAAGATGGAAGAACAAAAGGGAGACGATAAGCTAGTTCCTTTCTCTTTTACAAATAAACCTAAAGATATATCAAGGGAGCAGGTATCCTGCTGGCTTACCTATACAACTACTAAGACCCATGATATTATTCGTGCTAATATAGACCGATCGCCACTATATAGTGGTGATATTAAGGGTACTGGCCCCAGATACTGCCCATCTATAGAGGACAAGGTAGTCCGTTTTGCAGATAAAGAAAGACATCAGGTTTTTATTGAACCCGAGGGAAACTATACAAATGAAGTATATATTGCTGGAATGTCGAGTTCTATGCCGGAGGATGTCCAATACGAGATGTACCGTTCGGTACCTGGACTTGAAAATGCTGATATTGTGCGGAATGCATATGCAATTGAATATGACTGTATTAATTCAACGCAACTTAAGTCCTCTTTGGAATTTAAGAGGATAGAAGGTTTATTTAGCGGCGGACAATTTAACGGAAGTTCAGGATATGAAGAAGCTGCTGCACAGGGATTGATTGCCGGAGTAAATGCAGCTAGAAAATTACAAGATAAAGAGCCATTAATTTTAGATCGATCTGAGGCATATATTGGTGTATTGATAGATGACCTAGTTACCAAGGAAACACACGAGCCCTATAGAATGATGACATCTAGAGCGGAATATCGTCTTATATTACGACAAGACAATGCTGATCTCAGACTAACAAAGAAAGGTTTTGAGATTGGACTTATTGATGAAGATCGTTATAATGCACTTCTACGTAAGCAAGAAACGATACATCAGGAAATGGAACGTCTGGAGACAGTCACTATCGGAGCTAATCTAGAGGTACAAGAATTACTTACATCCTTAAATAGTGCGCCATTAAATACAGCGACAAGCCTTGCTGAGCTTATAAGAAGGCCTGAACTTTCATATGAAATATTAGATAAAATTGATAGACAACGTCCAGCACTTTCTGAGGAAGTAATTGAGCAGGTTAATATTAACATCAAATACGACGGATATATAAATAGACAATTGAAGCAGGTAGAGCAGTTTAAGAAATTAGAGGGCAAGAAGATCCCAGTTGAACTGGATTACATGGATATTTCTAGCTTAAGAGCTGAGGCTAGGCAGAAATTGATGAAATTTAAACCTATTTCGATTGGTCAAGCGTCTAGAATCTCAGGTGTATCACCTGCAGACATATCTGTATTAATGGTATATCTACTACAATATAATTATCGAATTACGAAAGAAAATAGTAATATTATTAACATTAATTAAAGGAAGGAAACTTATACAGTGGAAAGTAACTTCGAGCAAGTCAAAGTATTATTTCTAAATGGTCTGAGAACACTGGATATAAATCTGGAGGAAGCACAATTAGTACAGTTTTTTGAATACTATGAATTAATGATTAAATGGAATAAGGTTATGAATCTTACGGCAATAACAAATATCGAAGATGTTGTACAAAAGCATTTTTTGGACAGTTTATCAATAGTTAAAGTATTCAGACCGAGCCATGAGGTAGTGCTTGATATGGGAACTGGAGCCGGATTTCCTGGTATACCTATGAAAATTGCCTTTCCAGAGATTAAAGTTGTGCTTATAGATTCCTTAAAAAAGAGAATAAATTTCCTTCAAGAGGTAATTGATAGCTTGGGGTTAAAGAACATTACTGCTATTCATGGCAGAGCCGAAGACTATGGACATGATGTAAAGTATAGGGAGAGATTTGACATATGTGTATCAAGAGCAGTGGCCAAGCTTCCAACCTTATCAGAATATTGTCTTCCCTATGTAAAGCTAGGTGGGTATTTTATTTCATATAAGTCAGGACAAATTGATGATGAGTTGAAATCTACGGTGAATGCGGTACGTA
>DATESP010000136.1:0-2246 GCA_035270645.1 Mobilitalea sp.
TAAAGCACCGACTTCAACAAAACTATTGTCGTCAAGCAATACATTTATACGTTCTCTTGCTGACAGCTGTGTTGTAGTACTCATTTTCAGCCCTCCATTTTTCGAATGTAGTAGAAATCCAATTTTCTGCCAATTATAATTTTATAACACTTGACCTAAAAAGGCAAGGGCTATTTAAGTGAATATTTTATCTTGTCAATATCAAATCCTTTCCTATAAAGTGATGCCATTAATTTCTGCTTCTCTTCCCAGGTAAGTGTAGACGGATCATTTGTCTTCTTGGCAATGGCTTTCCTTATTGCAATTAGTTCGGGATTATCATCCGTTTCCGAATATACCAATGATAGTATATTAGCTAATAATTCTTTATTTATACCTTTAGCCAAAAGATCATTTTTAATTCTGAGCTTGCTTTTACTATCTTTTCTTTGTTTTATATAGGAGGTGGCATATCTTTCATCATTCAGATATCCATATTCTTTTACATAATCAATCGTCCTATCTATAATATCCTCGGTATATAAAGCTTCTGTAAGCTTTTTGCGTAGTTCATGTTCCGTTCGATCCATAAATTTGAGTAGCAACAAGATTTTTTGTTTCGCTCTGCGATATACTGTATCCTCAATAATCTTTAAATAGGTATCTTCAGAAATTTCTGATCCTACCTTTATAGCATGTCGATTGATATCACTTCTATACAATAAAAAAGCATAATTTCCATCTATATATATCTTAATTCCAGCATTGTTCTTACTTTTTCCATATGTTTTTTTATTTTTATCAAGCTCTTCCATCTCTGTAATAATCGTAGTATATCCCTCCAATTATTGAAGGCTGCCCAGCTTCTTAGTATATACCAAGGCATTCATCATGTCTGGTAAGACTAATCCGCCTTGGACAGCCAAAAATCAACATTCTCATTAATAGTAATTAATTATTCTAAGCCTTCATTATAATTCTTTGTTATCTTAAAGGTGTGTTTCTCTCTGACCTTAGCTTCGACTTCTTGATAAATTTCAGGATTATCCATCAAATACTGCTTAGCATTCTCTCTTCCCTGACCAATCTTGTTATCATTATAAGCATACCATGCACCGCTCTTAATGATAATACCACTATCGGAGGCAAGATCCAGAACATCACCTTCCCTAGAAATGCCCTTACCAAACATAATATCAAATTCTGCTTCTTTAAAAGGAGGAGCAATTTTGTTCTTGACCACCTTGACACGAGTTCTGTTACCAACAACTTCTCCACTCTGCTTTAAGGATTCAATTCTTCTTATGTCAAGACGGATAGAGGCATAGAACTTAAGGGCACGGCCACCGGTCGTAGTCTCAGGACTGCCAAACATAACTCCCACCTTCTCACGGAGCTGGTTTATGAAGATAACTATACAATTGGACTTGCTGATAACAGCAGTGAGCTTTCTGAGTGCTTGAGACATCAATCTTGCTTGGAGACCAATATGGGAATCTCCCATCTCACCATCAATTTCAGCCTTCGGAACAAGAGCAGCAACAGAGTCAACTACGACGATGTCAACAGCTCCAGAACGGACCATAGTTTCAGTGATCTCCAGCGCCTGCTCACCACTATCTGGCTGTGAAATATACAAATTATCAATATCAACACCAATATTCTTAGCATAGACAGGATCTAATGCATGCTCTGCATCTATAAAACCTGCGATACCGCCCTTCTTCTGAACCTCAGAAATCATATGTAAGGCTACAGTCGTCTTACCGGAGGATTCAGGTCCATAAACCTCGACAATTCTACCTTTTGGAATCCCACCAAGTCCAAGTGCGATATCAAGGCTGATGGATCCGGTCGGAATAGTCTCAATATTCATATTATTATTTGAATCACCCAACTTCATTACAGCGCCTTTGCCGAATTGTTTCTCAATCTGTGCTAAAGCAGATTCCAGTGCTCTGCTTTTATCATCCTTTGCCATATTAACCTCCATCTGTCCATAATCTGGACATTCAAATAATTATAGTGTTTTCTTCTAATACGAACTTATGTTCTTTTATTCATAGTATCTTATTTTGCTTGCGATGTCAACATCTTTCTTGGTTATATTAACAATGTTACTGCTTAACTGTTACTGTTCACTCGTACCTCGTTCACAGCAACAATTATGCACACAAAGTGCAAAAAGAGCACTTTGGCGCATGAAGTTCTCGGGTTTTACTTGCGTAAAACACCTCGCGCTGACTAACGAGTGAACAGTAACGCTT
>DATESP010000137.1:0-14881 GCA_035270645.1 Mobilitalea sp.
CTAGCTTCTTTATCGCCTGCTTTGCATCTTTGCAGATAGTCTGTCTCTTCTTTCGTGCTTAACGGCTTGGGAAACGACTTCACGAAGATAAGCACCCTCAATGCTTAATGTTTCATTATTATCTTATGTGTATTATTGACACAAAGTGCCTATCCCTCTTAATAAAGGACAGAAGGACTTCTTATATTTCATTTCTGTCAATGAATGGACAGTAGGACTGCTTCAATCACACAATATTAACCGGTACTACACAAGTATAATTCTTCCCAGGTAGCTCAATCTCTTTCATATATACCTTTACTCCGAAAGCCCGCTCCATATATTCCTCCTGCAGTATTTCACCGGTATCCCCGAACAGATTTGTACCGTCCTGTAACAGGAGTAAGGTCTTGTCAGACACGCTGATGGCATGCTCGGGATAATGTGTGTTGATAATAGCTGCAATAGAACTCTCTTTACAGAGCTTCTGTATCATATCCAAAACTATCATTTGATTCCTAAAATCAAGGCCAGATTCCGGTTCATCTAATACCAACAGGGAGGGCTTAGAGGCAAGTGCTCTTGCGATCAGCACCAGTTGTAGTTCACCTCCGCTAATTTGGTTACAGTATTTACCTCTTAGGTGTGTTATGCCAACTAGCTCAAGGCATTCTTCCACCACTTCGTAATCTAACTTCCCCGGCTGGCCAAAGGTAGCAATATAAGGATTTCTTCCAAGAAGAATCATATCCTCAACCAAGTAGGAGAATACCGATAATTTGGCCTGAGGAACATAGCCGATCCTTTGCCAGATATCTTTAGACTTCATTGTGGTGAGCTTCACTCCATTTAGGAAAGTACCTCCCTTCGTCCAGGGAAGCATGCCAAGCATACAACGAATCAAAGTAGTTTTTCCTACTCCGTTAGCTCCAAGGATGGATAAAGTCTCAGATTTCTCCATGCAAAAGTTTATGTTGTTTAGTAAGGTGCAATCCCTCTTAAATTGAAAACTGCCATCAATAACTTCAAATTTCACAACCTACTCCTGTCCGCGCAATATTACACGCCCATACTCTACTTTATTCCACCTGTTCTTCGCAGCAGTATAATAAAGAACGGTGCACCAATCACTGCAGTTAAAATTGATACCGGTATCTCTGCTGCCGATGCAGATCGAGCTAGGGTATCGACCACAAGCATAAAGATTGCTCCCAGAAGGATACTGGCAGGAAGAACATATTTATTATTATTACCGAAGAGCATTCTTGAGATATGTGGTATCAGTAATCCTACCCACCCAATCTGACCACACATGGATACCACTGAAGCAGTAATCATGGTAGCTCCAATGATAATCAAAAGGCGAATCAACTTAATATTAATTCCGAGAGATTTTGCCTCATCTTCCGGCAGGGATAGGGCATTAAGCTTAAATCGTAGTGTAAATATTATTACAGTACCTATTAAAATAAACGGTGCCCCCATTGTCAGGGTCTGCTTTGTCGTGCCTGACATACTTCCCATCAGCCAGAAGGTGATTGTCGGAAGAACGTCCTGCGGATCAGCGACATATTTTATTAAGGAAACCATCGCAGAAAACAATGCACTAATTACCATTCCTGATAATACAATCATAATCATTGAAGAAGTCCCATTCATCCTACCTACCATATAAACCAGGAGAACCGCTGCCACTCCGGTACACAGGGCAAGTAGTTGAATCTGCATTGCGCTGGCACCCAATAATATACCAAGTGCTGCCCCAAAGGATGCCCCTGTAGAGACTCCCAAAGTATCCGGTGTCGCCAGTGGATTAGAGAACAAGCCTTGAAATGCCGCTCCTGCCACACTTAATCCTGCACCAGAAATCAAAGCCAACAGGACCCTCGGAAGTCTGATGTCAAGGATTACAGTTCGCATGGTATCGATTACTTCAACCTTGGTAAACCATTTTGGAAATAGAATTGCCAGTACTTCCTTAACCGTCATACTATACCTTCCTAATGTCATTGCAACAATAGAAATTAAAACAACAGTAATCAGCATTCCGGTAAACCATATAGTATAATAAGACCGCTTCTTCATTACTTAACCCTCGATATCTTCTTTAGTCTGTTGCGTTTGCCGCAGCTCTTGCAGGATTATACATTCTATCAATCTGATTATCGGTCAAGGTTATACCATAATGCACTGAATAGTACTCCTTAACCTCTGCTATGATATCTACCTCTGTAAATAACTCAGGATAAACCTTTTGAGCCATCCAGAGCAAAACTACAGGTGTGTCGGTACTAGGTGTATAGCTACGATAAGTGCCAAGAGGGAGCTTATACACCTCATTATTTTTCACCGCATTGATACTACTCCAATCGTCACCTGCGATAGAATTATTATAGAGATCCTCAGGTTGTGTGGGTGTAAAATTAGTAATAAAGATAATATCTGGATTCCATTCATATACCTGCTCCATATTGATAACAGCATTTGAATTATCCGCCTTCACTTCCTCTGCAACATTAATACCGCCTACGCTCTCACACCAGAACTGTCCAAAGAAGCTTTTACCCGAGGTAATCATCTGGACATCATCATATTTAAATAAAAATAAGATTTTCTTCTTCTCTGATTCCTCTATTCCACCTACTGCCTTCTGTATATTATCATATACCTCTTTACTATAGGCAGCGATTTCTTCGCTTATATCACTATCGGGGAATATCTGGCTCAAAATAGCAATCCATTGGTCATAAGTTTCAAGAATATCATAGTCCCACTTAGTCGGTGATATTCCAACTGCTGCCAAACCTGCATTTCTTATCATATCTCCCTGGGGAGCACTAGCAGCATTATAAAATACTACATCAGGTTCTAGTTCAAGGAGTGCTTCTATGTTAAGGTTACCACCCTCCATAAAGGTTATATCAGCATTAACGATCTCTGGAAAAATCTCTCCCAGTAGGCCGCTGGTTGCTGCGCTCATACTTGCTGGATGAATACCGACCAGCTTCTCAGCGGAACCTAGAAAAACAGAAAGAACTGAGGGAAGGGGCTGTACATCAGTGACTACGATACGGTTAATTTCCCGAGGTACCTCAACTTCATTCCCTGCATGATCAATTATAGTGATACTATCACCCATAGTGTCTGAGTCTGATGTCTCAGTGTTCTCCTGTAAAGAATCAGTGTCTGTAGCTTCTGGATCTTTTTGCTCGGTAGTGTTGCTGGTATCATCCGAATTCGTAGTATCTCCAATTTCCTCTGATTGTTGTGTTTCCTTTGTATCCTTCTTATCCTTATTCGTCTTATTGGTAGAACATCCGGATAATATACCTACTATCATAGTAATTATTAGTAACATTGTCAGTGCTTGCTTCTTCATTTTACTTCATCCTCTCCATTTCAAACCATTTGTTTAAGTCATTATCAATAAAACTTGGAATATCATCTCTGTATATCCGCCCGGAATATGCTTCATGAGGGAAATCAATAAATACCGTTTCCGAGCCTTTCTTAACTATTCTTCGATACAGTGGATCTGCGATAACCATAGCTGCATCCACTAACCGTTCCCTTATTTCCTCTTCATATGGTATATAAGAATCTGCCTTTGTTAAAAACTGTGGGTCCGTATCAAGAGGTGACAGGACTATTACATTGCCGTATCCAAATTCCCGCCATAGGGTGTATCTCAAAGATGATGCAAATACGGGTTCCCCTATGATATATACAGGTGCTTCTTGCTTATCTATCAATATGTCTCCAGCTGGGAACTGATTATCCTTACTGCATACTGCTTTATCAATTGCAGCAAATAAAACCCTTGTAAATTCAGCACCCATCGGAATTCCAGTAACAAAGGGAATTCCAAAAGTCTCCTTAAGATACTTTGCAGTCGAAAGACCCGCAGAGGACACTAACACATTAACCTCGGCATTACCTGCCAGTGCCAGCTCATCAAATGTACTTCCCATGGCGAAACAGCTATTGATGTGATACCCGTTCTGTTCAAATATAGCTTTCATGGCTTCTACATTACCAGTAATGGAGAAGTCTAAGGGTGTAACCCCAATGAGATTAATACTAGGCTTCATACCAGTTATATTGTTCTGTACTGGATTATCGCAGAATCGTTTCGCAAAAGCCAGTAGTGCCATATCTATACCATACAGATAAGAATGCATCCCATCGGTATTAATCCCGAGGGTAGGTATTCCGGTTCTATATTCAATCACCCTAGCAATTCCTATGAAATCCGTTCCCATAAGCATCGGAATAGGTGAGCCACATATAGCTATAAATCGTGGTGTCAGGTCCTTTGCCGCTTTACAGACATCAGCTATCAGCTTTTCATCATTGCCAAGCGTAGCATCTATCTCAGTTAATGCTGATATATATATCATACTGTCCATCTGATACCATCTAGGCTCATCATGAGTACTGTAGGTAGAGTTGCAACCGGAGGCATCATGCATAATTACCATTCCGCCTAACTCATACAACGCCGAACAGACTCCCGATACATCCGCCGTATATGTAGATAAAAAAGTAGATGATTGTTTCAACCACAGCACCCCCAACCCTTTACCTGAATAATATTCTCGGTATCCTTTGGTGTTATAACAGCTTCCTCTATCATATTCATTAATTTCCTGATTCCGTGATATCCAAAGCAGCTGTCATTTTCTATAATATTGACAAAGTAATCCGTGCTGGTATAATATGCTGCCTTCTGACCGATTGCAAGTAGCTGACTCTTATCTCTGGGCAACATGCGCATCTTCCAGTGAAGAGTCCCGTTAAGTCTCAAATTACCGGCATGCTCCTTTAACCAGTTAAAGGATTCTTCCTCTTGCTTAACATAACTATCCGCATATACTGCCGTCACTGTAAAGCCATGACTGATTAAAAGTCTTGCAAGACCCAAGGGCTGATCCACTGCCGTATAGTCTATCGCTATAGGCCTTCCTGCTAACAGCTTTGCTGTATGTTCAATCTTATCCTCGGTCTCCTGCTCCAGAGCACTAAAGTCTGGAAGCGGCAGTTTAAAATACTCTGAGACCCTAGTTAGATTTTCACGAATTATCTTATAGTCATAGCTTGCCGTAAGGTGAAGATGCTCCTGTCCCATTCTTCTTTTTAAGTCTTCTCCCGCCTCAACTGCTGCCTCGTGGAAGCTGATATTAGCCTGACTTTTCGACATTGTCATAAATTCGTCAAAGGTTTTGCAGCTACTTATATCGAGTAGCTTATAACCTCCTGCTTTTAGCATAGTAATCAGTTCTGAGTTCTCATCCGTCATAGTGTTATTTCCAATCAGATTCACCTGCTTGGAATCTAAGTCTGCTGGCTTTAATAAGCGATATAATTGTCTCCGCATAGTTACGTCTGGGGTCAGTTTACTTTTCCGCATAATTGGATTCATATAGCAGTCAACAAAAGCAACCTCAGGGAAACTATCTGCTAATTGCTTATATACAAGCTCTAAATCCGTTGCCATAAAATGATGAATACAGCTAGTATAAATGAGTACCGCCCTTGGACGTACCGTAAGAGTATCTAATATATCAGTGACTCCCTCCACTATAAGTTTCTCCATATCACCGTCTAAAACATTATTCTCCTCAATGGTTATTGTCGAAAACCTATCCATAGCACCAAGCTCTGCTGCCGTAAGCACAACTCCCCTTAGGCAACTCTGTGCACATACAAAGATTTGATGACTTTCTGGTATCAACATTCCGATATGTACTATGTTCCAAGTGCCTCTTACCGGTGCACTATATTCTAAACCGTAATCAAAGGGTGAGAGCGACGTCGCCTCCCTCATAAGTACACTGGCTCCCTTCTCCGGGATATCATGCAAATTAATCATATTAATAACCATGCCTTTCTTCATAACCTGCAATCTTTGGGCCGCAGGCTTCCAGAACCTGTTCTGCAAGGATTTCATACCTTTTTGCCGTATCACTGTCCGGAAAGGCCTCAATAACTGTCTGATTCAGCTGATCCGCCTGCTGTACAAAAGGGTCAAAGGGCAGGCTTCCTATAACTTCAGTCTGAATATCCTTTGCAAGCTCTGAGACCTTTTCCTCCTCATGCTCAACATTTCTTCTGTTTAATATAATTCCGCCAAGGCTTGCATAACCACGCTGCTTGAAATTCTCAACTGCAAGCGCAATATTTGCTGCCGCATAGATGGACATATTCTCTCCAGAAGTTACGATTACTACCTTCTCTGCATAACCCTCCCTGATTGGCATAGCAAAACCACCACAGACAACATCACCGAGTACATCATATAGAACAACATCAGGTTTATATATGGTAAATGCCATTTTCTCCTCAAGTGCTTCGAAGGCCGCTACAATTCCTCTTCCTGCACATCCTAGACCCGGCGTCGGTCCTCCGGCTTCCACACATAGGACACCCAGGTAACCCTCAGTAACCATCTCTTCAAGTGTTATATCCTTACCCTTTTCACGAATAAGATCCAGGACAGGTCTTATCCTTCTTCCATTATTAAGATTAAGAGTGGAATCTGACTTCGGGTCACATCCGATCTGCATTACCTTAAGTCCTTTTTTCGCTAAGGCTGCTGCCATATTTGAAGTGGTTGTCGACTTACCTATTCCACCTTTTCCGTATATCGCAATTTTAATCATTCTCTATCCTTTCTCCTGCCTTGCAAGTTATACCCGTTAGCTATCTATCCGTCCGAAATTATCGGTCATTTTTCTTCCAATCATTTTCATCTGTTCAATTATTCAACTTTGTCCAATATTCCGCCTAGATATGCAATAGCAACTCCATAGTTGGACATCGGTATCTGCTGTTCCTTCGCTCGGTCTAACCTTGACATTACATATTTACGGTTAAACATACAGGCTCCACACTGAATAATCAGGTCGTATCCAGTCAGATCCTTAGGAAAGTCCATTCCACTTACTATATCTACCTGTAGGGCTTCTCCGACCTTCTTACGGAGCATCCTGGGAAGCTTCTCTCTTCCGATATCTTCCTCTAGAGGCGCATGAGTACAGCATTCTGCAATTAAGACTTTAGATTGTTCTGTCAGTTTATCGATGGCATACGCACTCTCTCTGTAATAATTTATATCACCCTTATAGGCAGCAAACAGCATTGAAAATGATGTAAGTTTGGTTTGCTCTGGCTTCATCTCATATACTGCTTTGAACACTTGAGAATCTGTAATGATTAGCTTGGGTGGTTCTGTAAGTGCCTTTAGGGCTAACTCAAGCTTATCCGTAGTTACGCTCATCACCAGACATTTTTGATCCAAAAGACTTCGTATAACTTGAACCTGTGGAAGAATCAGTCTTCCCTTCGGAGCCTGGAGGTCCTGAGGCATTACCAATAAGCACACCTCTCCTTCTGATATAAGATCCCTGATCAAGCTTGGCATCTCATAATCTACCGGTATACTTCTGATTAGGCTATCCTTTAATTCCTCTATACCTTCTCTGGTTACTGCACTGACTATTAGTGGTTTTGTGGAGATTAACTCTTCTATCTGCTCTATACGGCTTGAGGTGTCAGTCAGAGAATCCGACTTGCTTAAAACTGCAATCACCGGCGTATTCTTCTTTCGAAAGTAATGATACCACTCTGCTTCTTTTTCGATATCCTCATCGTGAAAAAGTATAACTGCAATATCCGTCTTATCTGCAGCTTTTCTGGTTGTAAGAATTCTCTTTTCACCAAGAGTAGTGTTATCATCAAAGCCAGCTGTATCTATCAGAACACAAGCTCCCAATCCATGTATTTCCATTGGTTTAAGAACTGGATCTGTAGTTGTTCCTGCTATCTCAGAAACAATTGAGATGTCCTGACCAACAAATGCATTAATCAATGCGGATTTACCACTGTTCATTTTTCCATAAAAACCTATATGTAACCTATCTGCACTCGGTGTATCAGTTAATGGCTGCATACTCTTCCTTCTTTCCTTAATGATTCGTAGCTATTTTGTACTTTCTATTTACAGGCTTCTTATAATGCTTATGTACCCATTTATATTATGCTTTCTTATAATCGCCCCGTTCATATGCGATTTGATAGCCGATCTTCTGCATTCTCATTTCTACACAGCTGATACACTCTGCAGCTTCTTCTCCGGTACAGATTTTATTATCATAGAGAATATAGTCCTTTTTGACTTTGCCAGGAGAGAGATTAGGCATGATAACATTTGCACCAGCTAGTACCCCAAGCTCCCGACCGTCTGACTTGATAGTACCAAGTGCGGTTGTCGCAGGAAGGAGTACATTAGGCAACATCAAGCGAGTCAGGCTAAGTAAGAACAGTGTCATCTCTAAGCTGCCGGCAGTAAACTCCTTAAAGGGTGTATCCGTATGAGGTATAAATGGCCCTATTCCTACCATCTGAGGGTCTAATTCCTTCATATAGAGTAAATCATCGGCTATATTCTCAGTCGTCTGGTAAGGAGAACCCACCATAATGCCACAGCCGGTCTGATATCCGATTTCTTTGAGATAAGATAAGCACTGCTTTCTATGTGCAGGGGATAATTCCTTTGGATGTAGCTTATTGTAATGTTCATCATCAGCAGTCTCATGGCGGAGCAGAAAACGATCGGCACCGGCACTATAAAACTTCTGGTAGGAGGAGCGTTCTCTCTCACCTATGGATAATGTAAGTGCACAGTCAGGATGAGCCGCCTTAATTCTTCGGATAATATCAGTTAAGGCCTCGTCCGTATAGGATAAGTCTTCTCCACCCTGAAGCACAAAAGTATGAAATCCAAGCTGATAGCCTCTGTCACAGCAAGATATTATCTCATCAGGGGTAAGACGGTAACGGTTTACCTTTGAATTGCTTCTTCGGATACCGCAGTAATAACAGTCATTTCTGCAATAATTAGTGAATTCAATAAGTCCACGAACATATATCTTCGTTCCATAGATTTTCTGTGCGACAGACCTCGCCTTACTAGCAGCATACTCTCTTAGTGGATCATTAACGGAGTTAAGTAAAAGTATCCATTCCTTCCTGGAAAGCTGTTGCTTTGCTACTAATTCATCAATTAATTCCTCATGCATTATTGTACCTATGCCTTTCCTGATCATAATATATTAATTGTTACTGTGAAGGTACAATTGATTACTTATACTTTTGAATAAATTGTCTTGGTACTAATATTTGGTATCATTCCTAGCTTTCCAGATAATGCAGAGATCGTATCATTTGGAGCGTCAAGTACCACGCTGATTACAGAGACACTCTTTTCACGATAGGGAATTCCCATTCTTCCAATAATATAATCTCTATAGTCATGAAGAATGGCGTTTACTTTCTCTACCTTATCAATGTCGTTTATAATAATTCCAATAATTACAATCCTTGTATCCATATGCTACCTCCATAGTCTTTGTACTTTATAGAAATTCAAAAAAGCCCCCGTCTACTGACAGAGGCTCCAATAAGCATAAAATATAATTCAAAAGGGTAGCATTAACCCGTGATTTTGAATTCTTATACATCGCCTTATGGTTTGGACAAATCCTCACTAAGTCAGTACGATATCTTGATTTGCGGCTAATACCGCCATTGCTTATGGTCAGACTCATCTTCCCACTTGCAAAATTAATTATAGTTAACATTTCCTAATATGTCAATATTCTTTGTTAATATTTTATCAGATTTATTCTTTGACCATTTATTCTTTGATTTATTCTTTGTTATCAATTTACTAATTTATTCTTTTCTTCTCAAGATATCATACTGATTCAGTTCTGTCTGAAGATCAATATAGATAATCTGTTTGGGGTGAGGGCAGCTCTCCATCTCTCTACCTTCTTCATCTGTAATTCTCTGAACAATCGTCTCGAGGGTTCTCCCATCAGGTTTGATTACCTCTATTGTTTCTCCTACAACGAATTTATTCTTCTGCTCTAACTGATAGAGTCCATCTCTCTCGCCGACAATAGTGCCAAGATAGGTATAAGCCTTCTCATAGGTATTATTATCATAAATCTGGTCCTCATGAGTCGGTTTTCCGAAGAAGAAACCTGTTGTAAACTGGCGGTTAACGCCCTTCTTAATCTCCTCCATATATAACGCTCTATTTCTTAAATATAGCTCGGGATCATTAAAGTATTCATCTATAGCCTTACGATAGGCCCTCGCCACTGTAGCAACATAGAGTGCAGTCTTCATCCTGCCCTCGACCTTAAAGCTGTCGATACCAGCCATAACCATTTCCGGTATAAATTCTATCATGCAAAGATCCTTTGAATTAAAGATATAGGTACCTTTTTCATTTTCTTCAATTGGTAGGTACTCCCCTGGCCTGGATTCCTCTACGATATGATATTTCCAGCGACAGGAATGAGTGCATTCACCCATATTAGCATCACGTCCGGTAAAATAATTGCTTAGTAGACATCTCCCCGAATATGCAATACACATTGCTCCGTGAACAAATGTCTCTATCTCCATATTTTCCGGTATTTTAGACCTCAGCTCAGTAATTTCATCCAGTGATAGCTCCCTTGCCGAAACGACTCTAGTTGCTCCAAGCCTACTCCAAAAACGGTAGGTTTCATAATTGGTATTATTTGCCTGCGTACTAATATGCCGTTCTATCTCAGGCACTTCCTCCAGAGCAATACCATACACTCCGGGGTCTGAGATAATAAGTGCATCTGGCCTGTCCTTACCAAATGCCTTGAGGTCCTTGAAATACTGTCTTAATCCTTCAAGGTCTTCGTTATGAGCCGTGATATTCGCAGTAACATAAACCTTCTTCCCATGTTCATGTGCGAAAGCAATGCCCTTTCTCATATCTTCCATGGAGAAATTTCTAGCTTTTGCACGAAGTCCATACATATCTCCCCCGATATACACTGCATCAGCGCCATATATTACTGCTATTCGGAGAGTCTCGAGGTTACCTGCAGGTATCAATAGCTCCGGTTTCTTTCTATCTAAATCCATAATAATAACCATACCCTTCTTCAAAACCTACAAACCTTATGTAAGAAAATCTATGATTTTCTCACTCTGTAGGTACAATATTTGCGTAGTGAATCGTAAGAATTCACCTAGTAAAACTATATCATCAGTTTCTCATGCTGACTGCCACTCCATCTCCAACTGGGAGAAGTACTGTCTCCAGTTCATCCATATGAGTAATTGTATGCAGGTATTCCCGCATTCTGGCGTGTATGGTGCGGTCCCTTCTAGTGATGCTGTATCTGGAATTAGTGACTGTACCATCCTGCAGTACATTATCTGTCGCTAACATTCCACCCTTATCAAGTAGGTTAATCAGCGCTGGTAAGAAGTTCATATATTGAGCTTTGGCAGCATCAAGAAAGATAAAATCATACCTCTCACCATCATCTACCAGCTTTGTAAGCACATCTATGGCATCGCCCTTCATAAGTGTGATCTTTCCCTTATGTGGATAGACCTCATCGGATAGATTTTTCTCAGCCTCAGCCAAGCGCATCGGAACCTTCTCAATCGTGGTAATCCGGCAGTCTTCTCTCGTATATTCACTCATAAAGAGGGCGGAAAAGCCAATAGCTGTTCCGACCTCTAAGATTCGTTTTGGTTGTTGCATACGAAGTAAAAAATAAAGAATTCCCTGTGTATCCTTCTTAATAATTGGCACATGGTTCTTAAGAGCCTCCCTTTCTAGATGAAGAAGCTCCTTAGGGAGCTCCCTTGCTAGGGAGTTCATATATGCTGTAATTCTCTCATCAACAATCATTGAGTTGCTTCCTATTCTACCTCTGTATTTTCTTCCTGAACTTTGGATTTTGAATAGTCTGTTATTATTTCTAAAATCTCTTTGTAGGTCATGGAAGTATATATTTCATAGGTCCCGGGCATAATCTTTAAATTTTGAAGTTTTGTCTTTACAAAAAAAGAATATTTATTTACAATAGCACGATTTAACTCCAGTTTCGCCGCTACATCCATAGTAGATTCACCCTTGTTTATTATAATGTGGATTCTCGTACCAGGGGCCTCGGCTGCTGTTACCGGTCCGTATAGCTGATAGGTAAAATTATATGCTGCCTTACTGACATATACTGTAGCTATAACTATCAGGATATAAAATGCTATATTCAAAAGTATTCGCAATATAAAGCTTGATACCTTCAGTGTCACTTTAACAGATGTAGACCGTTCTGCCATTTCATCACTCTCCTAACCCTAATCCCTATTATATATCAAATTGGCTACTCTGAATTTTTAAAAGGAAAACATGCCATCCCTCTAAAGATGCAGCTATGCCGAATTTTATACTTCCATAATTATTGGTAATATCATGGGGTTTCTTTTTGTCTTTTTCCAAATGTAGTCGCTTAAGGAATCCTTGATTTCCATCTTCATTTTTCCCCAGTCAGCATTATTCTTGCTCATACTCTTCTCCAGGGCTTTCAATACAACTTCTCTGGCTTCATCCATAAGGTCTTCCGATTCCTTAACATATACAAATCCTCGGGATACTATATCCGGACCAGACATAATCTGATTGCTGTATTTTTCTAGGGATACAACTACAATAATCAAACCATTTTCGGATAACAGCAATCTGTCGCGTAATACCACGTTGCCAACATCTCCTACTCCGAGTCCATCTACCAGTATACCCTGTGCAACTACTTCACCGGTAATAGCAGCCTTTTCCTCTGAGAGAGTCAGTACATCACCAGATCTTAACAGGAATATATTCTCCCTTGGAACACCTAGTGACTGTGCAAGCTCTGCATGACGATTCAGGTGTCTGTATTCGCCATGAACAGGTATTGCATACTTGGGTTTCGTTAACGCATATATAAGCTTGATTTCTTCCTGAGCGGCATGCCCTGAAACATGGGTATCCTGATAGATAACCTTGGCACCCTTCATGGATAATTCATTGATTACCTTCGATACTGCCTTTTCATTACCTGGAATTGGATTAGAGCTTAATATTACAACATCTCCAGGATGAATCGAAACCTTTTTATGAATCGACGCTGCTATGCGGGATAGGGCTGCCATAGATTCACCCTGACTTCCCGTAGTGATTAAGACTAATTGATCATCTGTATAGTTTTTCATCTGTTCTATATCAATCAACATATTATCAGGCATATTGATATAACCGAGTTCTGAAGCCACTGTTATGATATTAACCATACTGCGGCCTTCAACTACCACTTTTCTGTTATACTTTGCTGCAGAGTTAATAATCTGCTGTACTCGGTCCACATTAGAAGCGAAGGTTGCCACAATAATTCTCTGTTTACTGTAGTCTGCAAATATATTATCAAAGGTCTTGCCAACCGTACTTTCCGACATGGTAAATCCAGGACGCTCCACATTTGTGCTATCACAGAGTAAAGCTAATACACCCTTCTTGCCCAGTTCACCTATACGTTGCATATCTATGGGAGAGCCAAATACAGGAGTAAAATCTACTTTGAAATCACCTGTGTGAAATATAATACCTGCCGGTGAAAAGATTGCTAATGCGGCTGCATCGGCGATACTGTGATTAGTTCTTACGAATTCAATACGAAAGCACCCAAGATTGATGGATTGGCCATATTTGATGACCTTTCTCTTGGTATTCTTCAGTAAATTATGTTCCTTCAGCTTATTCTCAATGATTCCTATGGTTAATTTAGTAGCATAAACCGGTACGTTAACATCTCTTAATATATAGGGTAGTGCACCGATATGATCTTCGTGTCCATGGGTAATTACAAAGCCCTTCACCTTATCAATATTATCTTTCAGATATGTGACATCCGGAATTACAAGATCAATTCCGAGCATCTCATCCTCAGGGAAGGACAAACCGCAATCAATGACTATAATACTGTCTTCATATTCGATTGCTGTTATATTCATACCAATCTTCTCTAATCCGCCTAGCGGAATAATCTTAACTCCATTAAACTCAGGGGTAAACTTACTGCTATTATCCTTCTCTGGTTGAATACGATTACTATTGAAATCCTTCTCCCTGAAATTTCTGTTGCTTTGAGGACTGTTTTCCTTTATATTCCTGACACTGTTAGCACTTCTATTGTTATTGCTTACATTGTTACTGCTTATACTGTTACTGCTTATACTGTTACTGTTTATATTGTTACTGCTTCCACTTTTACTCTTTACGTTATTATTCTTTACGTTATTATTCTTTACGCTATTATCCTTTACGCTATTATTCTTTGCTATTACTGTTTCTTTCTGTTTACTATTCTTCAAATTCTTATCCTTTTCTGTTTTTCCTATAATGTTACTACTTACTAATTCATTTTCTTTCAAATTTGCACCTCCAATGGTATTTTATGTACAATTCTATCCATTAACTAAGTGCATGATATGTGATTAGACTACTTTGCCTTCCGGCTTTAAGCATTTTTTACAGTGACCATATAGCTTTACCTCATGATCCACTACTTCAAACCCAAGAGTATCTTTGATCCTATCCTCCAATTTCTCTAGAAGGTCATCTTGAAACGCATAAACATTCCCACAATCAAGACATATTAAATGATGATGGTGATGGCAAGCTTCCTCCGGGCCTTTTCTCCCGATTTCATATCTTACATATCCATCATCTAAATTTAATTTGTCTATAAGATTTAATTCTGATAATAATTGAATTGTACGATAGACCGTTGCTAGTCCTATATCAGGATATTTCCTCCTGACGCAGTCATAAATCTCTTCTGCTGTCATATGAGTGCCTGGCCTATTATTAAGTACCTCCAAAATAGCCACCCGCTGGGTGGTCACTTTAAGTCCGTTCCGTTTCAATAATGTTTTGAATTGTTCTTGATTGTTAGGCATATCTTCACCTTGCTTCATCTAATATATATCAATGCATCTAATATAATTCTATGTCATC
>DATESP010000138.1:0-6301 GCA_035270645.1 Mobilitalea sp.
AGGTAGACATATGGTGAATGTAACTATCATGGACCATCCGTTAATCCAACATAAGCTGGGAATCATGAGACGCAAGACAACATCTACAAAGGAATTTAGAGATTTAGTATCAGAGGTGGCAATGCTGATTTGTTATGAAGCAACCCGAAGACTTCCCCTTGCTGATATCGAAATCGAAACTCCACTTGTAACAATGACCGCTAAAGAAATAGCTGGTAAGAAGCTTTGTATAGTACCTATACTGAGGGCCGGCCTTCATATGGCAGATGGCATGTTAAATCTTATACCTAATGCAAAAGTTGGACATGTTGGTTTATACAGAAACGAGGAGACATTGGAACCGGTTGAATATTTCTGTAAGCTGCCATCTGATGCGTCAGAACGGGAAATGTTTATTGTTGATCCGATGCTCGCTACTGGTGGCTCCGCTGTAGCTGCAATAAACATCTTAAAGAAGAGAGGTATTAGCAAAATCCACTTCATATGCTTAATTGCGGCTCCTGAAGGTCTAGAACGTCTGACCAAGGCACATCCTGATGTTGATATCTACATTGGCAATCTCGATGAAAGATTGAATGAGAATGGTTATATTTTACCAGGATTAGGTGATGCTGGAGATAGAATTTACGGTACGAAATAACACGATATAGTACAAGTTATCAGAAGTAAGTTTTTCACTTTTAATTAAAGGCGATGTTTTATCGCCGTGCATCTCGATTATAAGAACATGGTTCTTATAGAATAAATTACCCCCGGTAATATGCGTGCCTTTACATCAAGCATCGCAAATTGCTGAGGGTATATTTTAATTTAAGACACAATTTCTATCAATATTAACTCATATTTCTTAAAATGGACATCTTCTCCACTCTCAATAAAATATCTTATACTGTAGTAAATCTATATATCGTTACGAAATCATATTCCTTGCCAGCATCCAATTTGCAGGATGGGAAAGTATTGATATTACAGGAGTCTGGAAAATACTGTGTTTCAAAACAGACACCATCCCTCTTATTATAAGAATTTCCACCCTTACCATTTTTAACTGGATTCAGCATATTGCCAGTATACAGCTGCATTCCGGGCATATTTGTAAATACTTCCATCTTTCTACCGCTGTTATCTTCTATCATCTCTGCAACCTTCTCAACCTCATTGCCATTTATATCAAGAACATAATTATGATCATATCCTCCTGCCATTATAAGAGGTTCATATTCAGCGTTGATATCCTGTCCAATTGTCTTCATTGTCCTGAAATCCATCGGTGTACCGGTAACATCCATTAATTCTCCAGTAGGTATTAAATCAGCTGTCGTAGGAGTAAACTGACTAGCTTTAATCCAAATCTTGTGATTTAAAATGGAACCTGCGTCATGCCCTGCCAGATTAAAATAAGAATGATTTGTAAGGTTTACTATCGTATCTCGGTCTGATACAGCATAATATTCAATTACCAACTCATTAGTTTCTGTAATACTATAGGTTACGCTAATGTCTAAATCACCTGGGAAACCCTGTTCCATATGGGGACTTAGTCTGGAGAATTCGATACTCGTAGTATCCTCCTCTTCGTATACCTCTGCCTCATACATAAATTTATTATAGCCAACAAATCCACCATGAAGATTATTCTCGCCATTGTTCTTATCAAGTTCATATACTTTGCCATTTAATTCGAATTTAGCACCACTGATTCTATTTGCATGTCTGCCGATAAATGATCCAAACCCAGGACCATTTTCCTCATAGCCTTCAATATTCTCAAATCCCAATACTATATCATCTGAATTTCCTTTTGAATCAGGAATAAAGAGGCTTACAATATTGGCCCCATAATCTGTAAATGAAACCTTCATACCATTACTATTTACTATGGTATATAAAGTGGCTTCTTCTCCCTGGCTTGTTTTTCCGAATGATTTCTGTGTAATTTTCATTTTAATACTCCTTAATTTCTATTTATCTAGTAACCATACTTGTAACTATTCAGAACGGAAAATCGCGTAGTGAATTCGTAATTTCCAGCTCATAGAGATAGTAGTATTCGCAATAACTGTGACGGTACTGTACAGTTAGTCATACTTATATGGTAGCTGATATATTGATCGGATAATTAGAATCGGTAGGTAATCCGCCTATCATTATAACACAAGACTTGTAAATAGCAAATATTTTCTTCGAGTGGATTTTATTGAAAATTAACTTTATTTCTCTTGAAATGTTTGGTTGACACAGATTTATTACGATGTTATACTAAAATCGTCTTGGTAAGGTAGATTATTAATATTAACTCTACAGGATGCCACTATGCGGCATCTTTAAACCCTTTATCAAAACGTCAATACTACAATGGAATTAAGTGGTTGGATATCAAGGATATGAGTTCTACATATAATATGCTATGCAGTTTAACAGAAAATATTAATTGCATTGGTATGATCTTTGGACATCTAACATAATAGGGAAACAGGTGAAAATCCTGTACGGTCTCGCCGCTGTAAATGGGGAGCTTCTTCCTGCAGAAGGTTATATTAATACTCTGTATTAGCCACTGGATTGATACGCATCTGGGAAGGTTGGAATAAGTTGTGATCCATAAGTCAGAATACCTGCTTAATCCGGTACCATAAGCTCCACGAGAAATTGGACAAGGGTACAATAGGGAAGCTGTATTCTTTATTGTCCTTTTTTCCTAACTGTGGAAAAGGGATTTTTTTATTATGAGCAAGTAAAACAAGCAATTCTAATTACAACTTTAGCTCAAAAAGAAAGGAGAAAAAATGAAAAACAAGTCCAAAATTACTAAGTTCTTCCTAGGTACCTTAGTTTTAGTAGCTGTTGTCTCTGTTATGCTTCTTGTATATGACAAGACCAAACAAAAGCCTTCGGATGAGGGTGGTAAAAAAATTACTGTACAAGTGATTATTCCAGAGGAAAAAACCACGGAGTATAAGATTACTACGGATGCCACCAGCCTACGTGAGGCCTTGGATGAAGAAAAACTAATTGAAGGATCGGGAAGCGATGATTCATTCTTTATCACAGGTGTAAATGGACGCACTGCTGATTCTAGTATAGAAGAATGGTGGTGCATCACCAAGGGTGGAGAAGAGGTCTTCACCGGAGTCAATAGCACCATGATTTATAATGGAGATCAATATGAACTAACTCTTATGACAGGTTGGTAATATCAATTTTGGAATCATCAAAAGTAAAGCTCGAACGAAATTGAGCTGCAGGTACTGAAGCTACTTAATTAGCAAAAGATATGGTGAGGAGGTGTATATGAAATCAAAGGATATAGTAATAATCGGAATGTTAGGAGCTTTATTGATAACACTTCAAGTAGCTTTAGCATTTATTCCAAATGTTGAACTAGTATCCATAATAATCATTCTTTGCACCTTGGTCTATGGCTGGAAGACTTTATATATCATATATACCTTCGTAATTACTGAGGGTTTTATCTATGGCTTCGGACTATGGTGGATTAATTATCTTTATGTTTGGACTGTCCTATTTTTTATAGCATATGTGTTTCGAAAACAACGTTCAGCATCTTTTTGGGCAATCTTAACCGGTTTGTTTGGCTTAAGCTTTGGTGCACTCTGCTCCATAATATACCTTTTCATGGGCGGTCCAGCTACGATGTTGGCCTATTGGGCTAGTGGAATCCCTTTTGATATTACACACGGAATCAGCAATTTTGCTATTGGCCTAATACTGTTTCACCCACTTTATAATTTACTGCAATTTATTAATCGTAAGACAGAGTTTCGCTAACGAAGCTCTCGTGCGCGCACTACCAGCTTTGATGGCATAATAAAATGCGCGTGATTGTGTCTCCTTGCGAAGCATTGTAATGGATGAATTAAACTTATCTATGAAAAAAAGGTTATCCTCAAGGAATGTTCCTTAAGGATAACCTTTAATCAATTTTGTTTCAAACAATATAGCCATTTCTTATTACATTCATTTATAATTTAGAAAAAGGTACACTGCAATACAATCTTGATTATAATTTTGTTACGTTAGTTGCCTGAGGACCCTTGGCTCCCTGTACTACTTCAAACTGAACTTCCTGGCCTTCTTCAAGAGACTTGAAGCCGTCCATTTCAAGACCTGAATAGTGTACGAAAACATCGTTGCCCTGCTCATCAGAGATAAATCCAAAACCCTTTTGATTGTTAAACCACTTTACTGTACCTTTGTTCATGTTAATTCCTCCAAAAAATATAATAATTTTATTGCCGAATTCTCCAGCAACAAGCTAATGATAGCACTCTTTGATACCCATGTCAAACATTATTTGTCGACTGGGTTGTTAATTTCACAAGCTTCATTAGCTGTACAAACCTCGTATTTATTGGATTCAAGGATTTTTAATGCCCTGTCTGGATCAGATAGCTTAATAATAATTGAAGTATCTAATCCGGCAGTTGTGAGGGTGTACATATACTCTACACTGAGACCTTCCTCAAAGAGAAGTTTTAGTACTTCATGTAGCGTTCCGGGCTTCTGGGGAATCTTAACAGCAATAACATCAGTCAGCTTTGCCGAAAAGCCCTCCTCTTTCAGAATCCTTCTACCCTCCTCTGGGTCGGATACAATCATTCTTAACATACCGTATTCCAAAGTATCTGCTAAGCTGAAGGATACAATATTGATATTATACTTCCCTAAAGTCTCTGTTACACGTTCCAATCTTCCTACCTTATTCTCAATAAATACCGATAACTGCTTTATTACCATAGTACCCCTCCTTCATAAATGCGTTGCGCTTGGCAATGCCAAGTGTGTCAGGTTATATCAATTTTCTGTTGTCTTGCGCTTGGCCAAGCCAAGCGTGTCAGGCTATATCAGCTTTCTGTTATCTATAACGCGCTTGGCTTTCCCTTCACTTCTTACTATTGTCTTAGGTTCTACCAGTTTGACTTTAACTGCTATTCCGAGAGCTGACTGAAGTACATGAGCTATCTTTTTCGTCAGGTTCTCAAGTTCCCTAATTTCATCCGAGAAGAAACGCTCTTCCACTTCAACCTGGACCTCTAGTATATCAAGGTTATTTACACGATCAACGATCAACATATAATGCGGACTGGTCTCACCTATTTCAAGAAGTGCAGATTCCACCTGGGAGGGAAATATATTGACTCCCCTGATAATAAGCATATCATCAGAACGTCCCTTGAACCTGGATATACGTGCAAGTGTTCTTCCACACTCGCATTTATCATAGGAGATACTTGTCAGATCCTTCGTGCGGTAACGGAACAGCGGTAATGCCTCTTTGGTAAGTGTTGTAAATACCAATTCCCCTATTTCGCCTTCCTTACAAGGCTCCAAAGTATCAGGATTGATGATTTCAGGAGCAAAATGATCCTCATAGATATGGAGTCCTTTATGATATTCGCAGTCTGCAGCAACCCCAGGCCCAAGAATTTCACTCAATCCATATATATCATATGCCTTGAGATTCAGTTTCACTTCAATATCCTTCCTCATATTATCAGTCCATGGCTCAGCACCACAGATAGCTGCTTTCAGCTTTATATTTCCAAGTTTACCTGTATCCTGCAGAGTTTCTGCAATATGTAGAAGATATGAGGGTGTACATGCGATAGCTGTGGCTTCAAAATCCTCCATCATGGTAATGAGCCTCTGGGTATTTCCTGTTGACATGGGAATTACCGTAGCTCCGATATTCTCTGCCCCATAATGCAGACCAAGACCACCAGTAAAGAGTCCATACCCATAAGCAACCTGAATTCTGTCCTGTGCCCCAATACCCGCCATGGCTAATACCCTGGCTACACATTCCTGCCAAATCTCGATATCTCTTCTGGTATATCCTACAACCGTCGCCTTTCCTGTGGTGCCGGAAGAAGCATGTACTCTGACTATCTCTGACTGGGGTACTGCAAATAACCCGAAGGGATAATTATCCCTCAGATCAGTCTTAGTAGTAAATGGAAGAAGCTTAAGGTCATCAATGCTATTGATGTCTCCCGGTTCAAGACCCATCTGTTGCATTTTTCTACGATAAAACTCCACATTGTGATAGACACGGTTTACCATTTTCTTTAGCCTGGCGCTTTGAAGATTATGTATCTCATCCCGGCTCATACATTCTTTGGTTTGATTCCATATCATAGCATTCTATCCTCCTGCTTTACAGCCGTACAGCCAAATACAGCCGCTGTTTTATGAGGTCTAAGTCTATCCAACTTGAACCCCAGTATTACCCAACCTTTGTATTACTCGACCTTTGTATTATTCGACCTTTGTATTATTC
>DATESP010000139.1:0-5534 GCA_035270645.1 Mobilitalea sp.
AAAGGGACATCAATATCGGAGAGTGAGTAAACTGTACGTAATTCGGTACGGTTCCTATGCTTTTCACCTATTTTGTTAAAAGTATATGGATAGGTCAATATTCCATCGTGCTCGGGATCATAGTCGATAGTATCGATTCCATTCAGTATTCCTATGATACCCTCAGGTCGCTGTTCAATCAATTCTTCCATCCCAAAACCCTGCCTAGGGCGGCGAATCTCATTGCTGTAGCCTGGACTCACCGTAGTCAGACGGTCAGCATATATGATGCCGGCCTTCATGAAATTTAGCCACTCCGGCCAACCCAGATTAGACCGCTCCTGTTCGGATAGCATATCACCAAGGTAGGAAGCTGGAATAAAGCCGTGATAAGCTATGTTGTGTATGGTATAAATAGTCTTGATCTCAGGAAATTCCTTCTTGATTAATAAGGGTAAGAAACCAGTATGCCAATCATTCGTCTGTATGATATCAGGCCGATAGGAGATGTGCTTTAACATTTCAACAACAGCTCTGCAGAAGAAGAAGTAGCGGAAGCCATCGTCCTCATAACCGTAGATATTATTCCTGTTAAAATATCGGTCGTTTCCGACGAAATACGTTGGGGTATCATTGCAATCTATGTCGCACTTAATAATACAGGTTTCGAAACCCTGTTCCATTTGGACTGGAAAATCAGCTATATATTTCAGCTTATTGCTCACCTGCCTATGCAATGGCATAACCCTACACACCTCAAATTCGGAGGATTTGGATAATACCGGAGGAAGACTCCTGCCTACTTCACCCAATCCCCCGGCATTAGCATATGGGGATATCTCTGCAGCAACATATAAAATCTTAATTTTACGTTTCACATTAACCTCCCATTATACCGCTTCGCGGCATATCAAATACCTTTGAATTAGTTTGTACCAAGTGTGAATTATGCTTTTCAGTAATTCAAACTGCTATATAGCTCTATATACTTTTCGGCAGAATTTTGCCAGCTATAATCGCAGGACATGGCAGCTTTCCTAAGCTTAGTACGCAAGGCTTTTTTCTTATAGAGATTGAGAGCTCTCTGTATCGTATAGAGCATATCATGTGCATTGTAATTGCTAAAGTTGAAGCCATTACCTTCTCCGGTTACATCATCGTAATTTATGACAGTATCTTTCAGCCCACCGGTTTCCCTGACTATAGGAAGAGTGCCATACCGTAGACTGATCATCTGGCCAAGTCCGCAAGGCTCAAACATGGATGGCATCAGGAACAGGTCGGAGGCGGCATAGATTTTATGAGCCAGCTCATTGTCAAATTTCATGTTTGCAGATAGTTTACCGGGATAGCGATAAGAGGCATCCATAAGTAGCTGTTCATATTTCGCATCTCCGGTGCCAAGAATAACAAACTGAACATTGTCACTCATGAGCTCATCCAGTACACAAGCGATAAGATCTAATCCCTTCTGGTCAACTAATCTTGAAATTAATCCAATCATCGGGACCTCATCATCCTCTGATAGATTTAAGTCTCTTTGAAGTGCAAGTTTATTAGCTGCCTTACCACCCAGATTGGATTTGGTGTAAGTCTGGTATATTAACGAATCGGTTTTGGGATTAAATTCATCATAATCGATGCCATTAATGATACCATGTAGATCCTTCTGTCTGCTTCTGAGGAGTCCATGCAGGCGTTCCCCATAGTAGGAATATTTTATCTCCTCCGCATAAGAGGGGCTAACGGTGGTAAGGATATGGGAGAACACGAGTCCACCCTTTAAAAAACTTGTTCCACCGTAAAATTCCAGTTTATCAGGGGCAAAATACTCATTGCTCAGGCCAAACCAGTCCTTAAAATCAGATAGTCCGTACACACCCTGATACCGCAGGTTATGTATCGTAAACATGGTTGCTATCTTATGATAACCACTTATTTGACGATATTGTGCCTCCAAAAGTACTGGTATCATACCGGCTTGCCAGTCATGGCAGTGAATAACATCAGGGAAGAAGTCTATATAGGGGAGGGCCTCCAGCACGGAGACACAGAAGAAGGCAAAACGCTCTCCATCATCTCCATACCCGTATAATCCGCTTCTTTTGAAGTAGGATTCGTTGTCAATAAAATAATATGTGACCCCGTTATATTCTGCCTGTTCGATTCCACAATAGATATTCCGCCAGCCAAGTCTTACATATATATAGCAGCAATGACGGATGGTGTCTTTTAAATGACTTGGTATGCTATCGTACTTAGGCATAATAACCCTTACATCAGCTCCCAGTTTATTTAACGCCGCGGGTAGAGAGCCCAATACATCTGCCAGACCTCCGGTCTTAGCGAAGGGGCTAGCTTCCGAAGTAGCCATTAATATCTTCATCCTAATTACCATTCCTTTCAAAACCTATATATTATGGGATACTGGCACATATTGCCGTGTAAGAACGGCCATTTATGAGGCCAATATCCTACGCCTACTACTTAGAGTTTGAAATTATTCGCTCGTAGTTAAATAATCGATCGTTTCCTTATTACTACCGGATAGCTGTCCTGTCCGATTAAATGCTTCCCTTTTCGAATTATAACCTCTTTATCCAGTATTGCATTCTCAAGCATAACCTTTTCCTGAATCTCGGTATCCTGCATGACAATGCTGTTCTTAACTACTGCGCCTTCTGCTATCTTGACTCCACGGAATAATATACAGTTATCTACTTGTCCGTTAATAATGCAGCCGTCAGCCACTAATGAGTTCTCAACCTTGGCATTTACGCCATATTTTGCAGGAACCTCATCCTTAACCTTGGTGTAGACTAATCCAGAACGATGGAATAGGTCGAAGAAATTAGCCGGATTGATTAAACCTAAGTTTTGGTGGAAATAGGAATCAATACTATCAATTTTAGCGAGGTATCCGTCATATGGGAAGCCAAGAATCTTTAGTTTGTCCATTTTCTTAATAAGGATATCCTTAATAAAATTGTGTTGGCCTCTTGCCACACACTCATCAATCAGATATTGGAAGAGCTGCGTATCCATTATATACATTTCCATGGACACCTTATCAGACATCGGATCTGAGGGTTTAACCTCCATATCATAGATACGGTTATTCTCGTCAGTCCGAAGTAGGGTGTGTCTGGAGAGTTCTTCACGTGTGGCTTTCTTCTCTTCTTTATAGATTACAGTAATATCTGCATTGTTTTCTTTATGGAATTCCATTGCACTATCATAGGTTAGATTACATACCATAGAGCTTCCCGAGATTACGACATACTTTTGATTACTCCTTCGAAGGAAGGACATATTGCTGTGGAACGCATCGACTTCTCCGCTGTACCACCCCTTATTGTCATGGCTGACATAAGGGGGAAGGATAAACAGGCCACTATGTTTGCGGTCAAGATCCCATTGCTTTCCTGAATCCAAATGGTCCATAAGAGACTGATAGTTGTTCTGAGTGATAATTCCAACCTGATGTATATCTGAATTTACCAGATTAGATAATATGAAATCTATTATTCGGTACCTGCCTCCAAAGGGAAGAGCAGCTACAGACCTAAATAGAGTAAGCTCCTGTAAACTGACATTACTGTCACCGGTATAGACAATTGCCATTGTATCTCTCATATTTCACCTCTTTCCTGCGCATGCTTATGCGCATTTAAGTTTGTGCTAAGTGTGTTCTTTACGATTTGGTTACGAAGTCACATTATTATGCTAAAATAGAATATGGCTTAAAATTATCCATATCAATCATGGCTCCTCTATCGATTTTAGTCCCAGAGGGTATGTTCATATTACCTGCTAATACTGAGATTTGGCAGGGTGTAAATCCAACCGTACTTTCTGTATCCGTAGAGTCATTGTAACCAATATAGCAGTTATCGCCAATTATTGTATTTTCAGATATTATAGCATTTTCAACTATAGTATTCTCTCCGATGCGTACGTTCGGCATTAGGATGGAATTGATAATCTTTGAACCGACTCCTACGGTGACTCCAGAGAATAGTACGGAGTGATAGACATCACCATAGATTATGCCGCCTTCTGTAATGATACAGCGGCTTACCTTAGCTCCTGAGGAAATGAAATGAGGGGGCTCTACTGGATTTCTGGAGTAGATTCTCCAAGAACGATCATACAAATCCAGCTCTGGAGATTCCTCGAGAAGATCCATATTTGCCTCCCAAAGACTCTGAATTGTACCAACATCCCTCCAGTAGCCCTTAAAAGGAAATGCAAACAATCGCTCCTTATTTTCTAGCATCCTAGGAATGATATTCTTGCCAAAATCATTGCTGGAGCCTATGGTATTCTGGTCCTCAACTAAATATTTCTTTAATTTCTGCCAGTTGAATATATAGATACCCATGGAGGCTTTATTACTGATCGGAGCCTCAGGCTTTTCTACAAATTCATAAACTTGATTATCTTCATCAGTATTCATGATACCAAACCGGCTTGCATCTTCCCAAGGGACCTCAAGGATTGCTATAGTTACGTCCGCTTGACTGACTTTATGAAACTTTAACATTTTGCTGTAATCCATTTTGTAAATCTGATCTCCGGATAGTATAAGAACATATTCGGGCTGGTACGACTCGATATACTCAATATTCTGGTAAATCGCATTGGCAGTTCCGGTATACCATTCACCAGCTTTCTGTTTCATATAGGGTGGGAGTATGGTTACACCACCATTTAAACGATCCAAATCCCAAGGCTGACCGATACCGATATAGGAATTAAGTTTTAAGGGCTTATATTGTGTAAGAACCCCTACTGTGTCAATCCCAGAGTTAGTACAATTACTTAAGGGAAAATCGATGATACGATATTTCCCTCCAAAAGGTACTGCTGGTTTTGCTACATTTTCCGTTAGCACTCCGAGCCTGCTTCCTTGACCACCGGCCAAAAGCATAGCCACACACTTTTTTGCTGCCATAAACAAGACCTCCTTTAACTTTATGATTATATGTAACTGTTCAGTACCTTCATAGTTACATTTGCACTACAAAATGGATAAAATACATCCATTTTGGCGCTGACTCACTCGAATCAACTACGTGATTCTCGGGAGTACTGAATAGTTACGATTTTATATCTGATGTGAAACATGATTAGTTGGTATAACAATTAAATCATATACAACTTCGTACTTTCACGTCGATTTCAAGCGAATTTTACTCGAAATGTTTCTAATCATAGTACTTTCAATCAATTTATCCGACAGGTTGATAGAAGAGAGTGGACAACTGCGGTATCGTAAGGGATATGGAGTGTTCAAAACCATGACATGCAATCGACTCACAGTCTAAAACTTCTGTTACCTGAAGACCGGTTCCACCAAAGCGGGATTCGTCAGAATTAAAGGCGATGTGGTAGGAATCTGCCTTAGGAACTCCAATTCTGTAAGAATATCTTGTAACCGGTGTAAAATTTATCACAACAGCAAGAAGGTTATTAGAACTTTTGCCTTTTCTGACAAAGGATATTACGCTTTGGTCACGATCATTAGCTTCAATCCATTGAAAACCGCTCCA
>DATESP010000140.1:0-14559 GCA_035270645.1 Mobilitalea sp.
AAGTTTATTTTTGCAATACTCTTGATACCTATTGCTGTATATCTGAATATAGTCTTACCTCAATTTGCATATCATTTTGAACTAAGGGAGCTATACCTTAAGGTAGCAGGGAATAGCTTTTTGGTGGTTTTTCTTGAGATGGGAATTGAATTCTTCGTAATACATGGAATTGTATCCATTACTGATAATATACAGAACAAGTGGCACAATAATGAACTTCTAGCAGCATGGATTATAGCCATGATAAGTAAGGGGCTGTTGGTTGGAATCGATTTTTTCTTTGGACAGAAGATTATCTACTATATCTACTCGCTCGTTATGATAGCGGCAACCATATTCTATATCAGTCGTTTATTTGTAACAGTCAACTTTAAACCGGAGGAAAGCAAATGACAAACCAGGAATTTTTATCCTTAACCCAATCGAAAATAGTAATCCTTGATGGGGCTACTGGCAGTAATCTTCAGAAAAGAGGAATGCCTGTAGGTGTTTCTCCTGAAAAATGGATGCTGGAGAATAAGGATATTGTGATTGGGTTGCAGAGTGAATTTCTTGAGGCCGGAACAGATATCCTGTTCGCTCCTACATTTACATCTAACCGAATCAAATTATCAGAATACGGTTTAGAGGATCAGCTGGCCCAAATTAATAAGGAAATTTGTGGGCTCAGTAGAGATGCGATTAAGAGATATCGAAAGAATACAGGTAATATGCGTAAAGTCTATATTGCTGCTGACATCACTATGACCGGTGCACAGGTATTCCCGGTTGGAAAGATAACCTTTGAAGAGCTGGTCGAGGTTTATAAGGAACAGATGAGTTATCTTGTGAAAGAAGGAACGGATCTCTTTATTATAGAAACTATGATGAGCCTTCAAGAATGTAGGGCTGCACTACTTGCCGCGAAGGAGCTTTGTGATCTGCCGGTTATGGTATCCCTAACCTTTAATGAAAACGGTCGGACCTTATATGGAACGGATCCTAAGACTGCCATGATTGTACTACAGAGTATGGGAGCTGCAGCTGTAGGGGTGAATTGCTCCACTGGACCCGATAAGATGCATAATATCATTAAGGAAATGAAGCAATATGCTTTTGTTCCGATTATAGCGAAGCCAAATGCAGGAATACCTCAGCTTATAGACAATGAAACAGTATTTCCGATGAATGCAGAAGAATTTTCGGCTGAACTTGAAAAACTAGTTGATGAGGGAGCCGGTATCATTGGTGGCTGCTGTGGGTCGACACCGGAGCATATCAGGCAAGTGGCAGTAATGGCAGAGGGTAAGGTTCCCCAACCGATAGGAACAGCTCATATCAGAGCACTAACCACAGAACGGGGTACCGTAGAGATCAGTCTAGATAGTCGATTTATGGTTATTGGAGAACGCATAAATCCGACAGGAAAGAAGGCCTTACAAGAACAACTTAAAGTAGGAAATTTTAATCTGGTTTCACAGATGGCTTCCGAACAGACAGAGCTTGGAGCGGACATCCTGGATATCAATATCGGAATGAATGGAATTGACGAGAAGGAAATTATGCTTAAGGTAACAGAGGAAGTAATGAGAGTTTCACAGGTTCCCTTATCTATTGATTCCAGTAATATAGAGGTAATAGAAGCTGTTCTTAGGGTTTACCCCGGGAGAGCATTAATTAATTCGATTTCCCTTGAAAAAGAAAAATTTGAAAAGTTGATTCCAATTGCAAAGAAATATGGTGCGATGTTTATACTGCTTCCTCTATCAGATAAAGGTATGCCTAAAGATATTGAGGAGAAAAAACAGATTATCAATACCATATTAGATCGTGCATATGAGCTGGGGCTTACGAAAGAGGATATCATAGTTGACGGGCTGGTCAATACAGTTGGTGCCAATAAGAAGGCTGCGTTAGAGGCAATCGAAACCATTCGGTATTGTAAAGAGGAGTTAGGACTGGCAACTGTCGTTGGACTGTCCAACATATCCTTTGGTCTCCCGGAACGTCAATATATCAATAGTACCTTTTTATCCTTCGCAATTCAGGCTGGGCTTACGATGGCAATCGCCAATCCCTCACAGGATCTGCTAATGAATACTGCTTTGGCCGCTGATTTATTACTAGCTAGGGAGGATGCAGCCAATCGCTATATCGAGAGGATAACATCTAGACAGGCACAGGTCAGCACGACCTCAGGAATATCAAAAATAGGTAATGTATCACATCAACCTGTAAAGAAAAGTATCAATACTGATATGAATTCAGTTAGTGGACGTGAAAGTGAAAGTGGAAATGGAAATGGATTAAAGAATGATATAATGGGCGAAGATATAGGCAAACAGGAAATTTTTCAGGCGGTTTTAAAGGGTAATCGGGGTAGTATCGTAGCTTTGGTTGATAATGAATTAAATAGGGGAACCTTACCGGATGCTATCATAGAACAGATCCTAATTCCAGCGATTAATGAGGTGGGTAGGCTGTTTGACCGTCAGATTTATTTTCTTCCACAGCTGATCGCAGGTGCAGAAACGATGAAATTGGCTATCGATTACTTGGAACCGATGCTATCAAGGAAGGGACAGGGAAAGAATCAGGGAACTGTCGTAATCGCAACGGTTGCAGGTGATATTCATGATATTGGAAAGAATTTAGTTGTATTGATGCTTAAAAATTATGGTTATCGTATCATCGATCTTGGTAAGGATGTTCCTTCAGAAAAGATTATTCTTACTGCAAAGAAGGAGAAGGCTGATATTATTGCTCTTTCAGCATTAATGACGACAACTATGGTTGAGATGAAACGAGTAGTTGAGATGGTAAAGGAAAGCGGACTTAAGGCTAAGGTTATCATCGGTGGAGCGGTTATAACAGAAAGCTATGCTGATGAGATAGGTGCTGATGGCTATTCATCGGATGCACAGTCGGCGGTAGCACTCGTAAAACGATTAATATAATTAGCATCAATAAGCCAGGAGTATCAACATCAAAAAGCTTGGAGTATCAACATCAAAAAGCTTGGAGTATCAGCATCAAAAAGCTTGGAGTATCAGCATCAAAAAACCTAAAGTATTAACATTATTAAGTACGAAGATATGCAAGCAAATACTCTGACATAAGGAAATAAATATATTATAATGGAGCTTATATCATAAATCCTTTAAGGCAGACGAGCTCTAGATTAGATAAAATATAGTATTATGGAGATCACGCACATGGAAAATAAGATTGATAATGAGAATAATTTTATAAAGAGCAACCAATCAGACAGGAGGTCATATTCTGTCGATGTAATCATTCCGGTTTATCGCCCGGACGAGAAGCTTGATCGGTTACTTACCATGCTATATAGCCAGACTATAAGACCTGATCATGTCTTTTTGCTTCATACAATAGAAAGTAATGAGAATAAATTGAAATTACCAGAAATTCCGGGATCTAATATCACCATTCTTCCGATTAATAAGAGGGACTTTGATCACGGTGGGACCAGAAGATATGGTGCCTCTCGCTCTGAAGCAGATATCATGCTGTTCATGACTCAGGATGCTGTACCAGTAGATGAACTTCTGATTGAACAGCTTATAGAGCCCTATGATAACCCTCAAGTTGCAGCTACCTATGCTAGGCAGCTGCCGGGGAAGAATTCGGATATTCTAGAGCGTTTTACCAGAGGCTTTAACTATCCCAATACAAGCCATATAAAATCCTCAGAGGATATCGAGGAGCTGGGGATCAAGACTTTCTTCTGCTCCAATGTCTGCGCAACTTATCGGAAAGATATTTATCAGGAGCTTGGAGGGTTTGTAGAACGAACTATCTTCAATGAGGATATGATTATGGCCTTCGGAATTATCGGTACAGGATATAAGATTGCTTATGCTGCGGAGGCTAAGGTAATTCACTCCCACCGATATTCATATCTTCAACAGCTCACTAGGAATTTTGATCTAGGCGTATCTCATCGACAATATTCAGAACTCTTTAGTAGTGTAAAATCCGAATCAGAGGGAATTCAGTTAGTAAAGAAGTCGATGAAATATTTGGTTGAACAGAAGAAATATTTGATGCTTCCTGATCTGATCTTAAACTCCGCCTTTAAATATTTGGGATATTTGCTTGGGTCGCACTATGATATATTACCTGAGAGCCTGATAATACGTTGTAGTATGAACAAGGCCTACTGGAAATAGGCTTTTCATTCTGTAAGATGACCTATATAACTTAGGTTAACGTATGAGTCAGAAAATTTGTATGTTTGATGTGAAATGATAGTGTCGATTAACAAGCAACTAATGTGAAATTGGCACGTAAATATACTGGTGTAAACTTGGTCTATCAAAAGCATTATGATACGAGGTGAAAAGCAACTATGAGTATGGTATCAATCGTGATGTCTACCTATAATGGAGAGACTTATATCAGTGAGCAGATCGATTCTATTCTGTCGTCGACTTATCAGGATTATGACCTGTATATATGCGATGATGGCTCCAAGGATGGCACCATGAATATTCTCCGGCAATATCATGCGAAGTACCCGGACAGAATAAACATTTTTCAAAATGAAGTTAATCTGGGCTATACTCTTAATTTCCTTATGGGTGTCTGCAGAACCACTGCAGATTATATTATGTTCTGCGATCAAGATGATATCTGGAAGCCGAACAAAATAGCTGATACCCTAAATGAGATGGGAATGTTGGAAACCCAGTGTGGCAAGGAGCTGCCCCTAGCTGTCTTTACAGATGCTACTGTAGTGGATTGCAAGCTTAATAAATTGCAGGAATCATTTTTTGATTCAAGCAGGCTAAATCCCAGTAAGACGAATTTAGCCCATATTTTGATGGAGAATAAACTGATTGGATGTACTGTGATGTTTAATGCTGCCCTCCGCCATATTCTACAGAGTCATCGCATGCCAGAAAAAGCGAGATATCATGACTGGTGGATAGCCCTAATTGCAGCCTCCTGTGGTATAATATGCTTTTTACCTGAGCAAACCATATTATACAGACAACACAGCAAAAATGTGGTTGGTAATCAAAGCTTTTTTTTGTATTTTAAGAACCGAATTTCTTCACTAAGGAAACAAAAGGAAGCTCTGCTGGCCCTAGAGAAACAAGCAGAGGAATATTTGGAATTATATAAGGAAATATTATCAGAGGAAGCTATTACTGTGATTAGTCATTTTGCGCAATTTCAACAGTATAATTTTATTAAGAAAAGACTATACCTTCTACGTTATGGGTATCTTAAAACCGGCTTGCTACGGAATATAGGACTAATGTTTATCATATAGTTATGTATTTTTATACATACTTTATAAATCCAAAAATATTTTCTATAATTCTGTAAAGACCACTGTGTCAGTACTTGACAAATAGATATGTAGTTGATACAATTACATAAATCTAATAAACTTACTTTTTATTCAGCAGCAGTAGCCCCATTACAGAGTGTCCTGTGGTGTCGGGCTATTCTTATAACCTTTATTATCATAGGCGACTGCGTAAAGATTTTCAGAGAAAGAGGGGGGAATGCTATGAAAAGAATGGTGTTATCGATTTTGGTAGATAATACAGCCGGTGTGTTAAGCCGAGTAGCCGGTCTATTCAGCAGAAGAGGGTATAATATAGACAGCTTGACTGTTGGTGAAACTCAGGATCCTGCCATTTCCAGAATGACTGTTTTAGCTAATGGAGATGATCAGATATTAGAACAGATCAGAAAACAGGTTGCGAAACTTGAGGATGTCATAGAAATTGTGGAATTAACCTCAGGGGAATCAGTAACCAGAGAGTTAATTCTGGTTAAAGTAGTGGCAACAGAAATTGACCGTCAAGCAATCATATCCATTGCAGATATCTTTAGGGCAAAGATTGTAGATGTCGCTCAGGAATCATTAATGATTGAGCTCACAGGCAATACAGATAAAGTTAATGCGTTTATTAATTTATTGGAGCAGTATGCTATTAAAGAACTTGTTCGTACCGGTATTACAGGTCTTTCAAGAGGCTCCAGTGATATCGCCGAATTCGACGATTGATAAAGTAATAAGGAGGTCTCTTAGGTAATACTGAGAGTACTTCCCAAATAAAAATTGGATGGAGGTGAAATCCTCCAAAAGAAAAAATGGAGGATAAAGGGTATGGCTAAGATTTATTATCAACAGGATTGTAACTTATCATTATTAGATGGTAAGACGGTAGCAGTTATCGGCTACGGTAGTCAGGGACATGCACATGCATTGAATATGAAGGAGTCCGGAGTAAATGTAATCATCGGTTTATACGAAGGAAGCAAATCATGGACAAGAGCAGAAGCAGCAGGCTTTAAAGTATATACAGCAGCAGAAGCTGCAAAGAAGGCTGACATCATAATGATTTTAATTAATGATGAGAAGCAGGCTAAGATGTATAAGGATTCTGTTGAACCGAATTTACGGTCAGGTAATGCATTGATGTTTGCACATGGATTTGCAATTCATTTCGGCCAGATTATCCCTCCTAAGGATGTTGATGTATTAATGATAGCTCCTAAGGGACCTGGACACACTGTTAGAAGCCAATACCAGGAAGGTCAGGGAGTACCTTGTCTGATCGCTGTTCACCAGAATGCAACCGGTAAAGCACATGATATCGGACTTGCTTATTCATTAGCCATCGGTGGTGCAAGAGCAGGTGTTCTTGAGACTACGTTCCGTGAGGAGACTGAGACAGACCTATTCGGAGAGCAGGCAGTTCTTTGTGGCGGTGTAACCGCTCTTATGAAGACCGGCTTTGAGGTGCTTGTTGAAGCAGGCTATGAACCAGAAAGTGCTTATTTTGAATGTATCCATGAGATGAAGTTGATTGTTGACTTAATCAACGAGAGTGGATTTGCAGGAATGAGATATTCTATTTCCAATACAGCTGAGTATGGTGATTACATCACTGGCTCTAAGATCATTACTGAAGATACAAAGAAAGCCATGAAGAAGGTTCTTACTGATATCCAGGATGGTACCTTTGCACGTAACTGGTTACTCGAGAACCAGGTTGGCTGTCCGTATTTCAATGCTAAGAGAAGAATGGAATCCCAGCATCAGCTTGAAAAGGTTGGAGCAGAGCTTCGTAACATGATGAGCTGGACCAAGAAGAATAAGCTGATTGATAATTAATATTATAATAAATGATTCACGTATATTGAACAAAAAGGTGCAGCCTCAGGCTGCACCTTTTTAACGTAGTAATAGTACTGAATTCGTTTATTTGACACTAACAGGTATCCATATCTCTACACTGCACTTATCTGCCGCATCATCCCAGAAGACGTATTTTTCTATGGTAGGAAGTCCAGATTTTCTGTATTTGCTTTGCGGTAAAAACTCATTATTGATTTTGCTCCATACATTGCCAAGAACTTGGCTTGAGATACTACCCGTTGCCTCGAATTTCAGCCATGTTGCTTTCGGATACTCGAAGAAATCCAAGCCCGGGACAACTTCCTTCTCCCACTCTAGCCCGCACATGTAGTCATTGCTACCATCTTCACCAAAACCAAAGCATAATCCCAAATCATAAAAATGACCGCTCAATTCATTAATAGCCTCATTACTGCCATCACTTTTTACAATTGCCCATGTTCCGCCACCGTATGGTGTTGTTCGCCTGATTCCCATTACTTTGAACTGATCTCTTTCAATAATAGTGTAATCCATTTTATCCACTCCTTTAATATTAAGGGCAAAGTTAAGACGACAATAAAATGTAAGTTTAACACCATTATTTCTTGCTTCTGTTGGTGTAATACCGTGTAAGCGCTTGAATGCCACGCTGAAAGCGTCTGACGATTGATAACCATACCTCAAACCAATATCAATTACTTTATCACAGGTATTTTGTAAATCATAAGCAGCACGAGTCAACCTTCTGCGACGTATATATTCTGATAAAGGTATGCCAGTTATTTGATTAAACGATCCTTGAAACAAAGGAAACGAGCAGGCGGTAATCAGGTTTATATCCTTTTCATCAATTTCGTCAGTCAAATGGTTTTCAATATAGTCCATTGCTTTGTTCATTCTATCAACCCAGTCCATTACTTCACCTCCTTGAATACCATTATAAGACGTTTTATTTTAGTTTACCCGTTATCTAACAGACAGATAATAACGGGTCATATTTGTTCATAATAGATAAATATCCATATACTTACTTTTATATTATAACATAGTTTTACATTAGAATACGACTAATATATTTTGCTGTATATAGAATCATGTGAATTTCATACGGTCATTACCCATTCATTTCTATAGTAAATATTTATAGTTAAATTTTATGATAAGTTTTGAATGTTTGTAAGGTCTATGTTATAATACAGAAAACACATGAAACAATACAATAGGTTTCGTTTGCACCATTATATTATTGTCAGTTAGAAGATACGGAGGAGAAACCATGTCAGAAGTGATGGGAATATCAAATATCGGATTCAACCAAGACAGTTCCATAAAACAGACCCAAGCCACCAAGCCGGGAAGTACATCCTTTTCTTCTTATCTGGAGGAAACGAAGGACATGGATGAAATCTTTGACCAGGCTTCCAAGAAGTATAATGTGCCGGTGTCATTACTTAAGGCTATTGGCAAAGCGGAGTCAGATTTTACTGCAGATGCTGTATCCAAAAGCGGTGCACAGGGAGTAATGCAGCTTATGCCTGCAACTGCTGCGGAGCTTGGAGTAACGGATTCCTTTGACCCTGAGCAGAACATAATGGGCGGGTCTAAATATATCTCAGACTTATTAAAAAGGTATGATGGGGATATTAATCTGGCTCTTGCCGCATATAATGCCGGAATGAATAATGTGGCCAAATACGGCGGAATTCCTCCCTTTGAAGAGACACAAAACTATGTCGTTAAAGTTAATAAATATATGCAACAGAATCTTGAGGCTGGTACAGCAACATTATCTATAGCTAATTCAAACACTGCAAAAGCATCTGAGTTAGCTTCAGGTACCAGACCGGCAGTAAATTGGTATATAGCTCCTTCTGTACAAACACAGAAAATCTCCAGTAGTAGTGTATCTGAAGTATTGAATTCAATATTCTCATATCAGGATTATATGAAATTCATGGATTTGTTTCTAGGCAATGATGAGGATGAGTCATTCTTTAGCTAAATGATACATAGCCACATAATAGACAGGCCGATGGTTTTATTTATCATAAGGATATACAAAACAGCAAAGAAGAATTAAACCAAGGAGAATAGACAAATTGATAGACACGATTGTATTTGACATAGGAAATGTATTGGCAGCCTTCTCCTGGGAAAAATGCTTAAGAGAGCGTGGATTTGATGAGGAGTTAATACTGAGGGTGGGAGATGCGACAGTAAACACTAAGCTCTGGAAGGAACTGGACCGCAGCACTACGATTAGTGAGGAGCTTATCAGGCAGTTCATTACACAGGACCCGGAAATAGCCGATAGTATCAGGGAGTTTTTAAGTATCAGCTATGATTCAGTGAGAGAATATGATTATTCCAGTGGATTGATTGAAAAATTAAAGACAAACGGTTATAAGGTCTACCTTCTGTCTAATTATAATGGAATAAATTATGAACATGCCAAGAAGAATTTTAGCTTCATTAACAAGGTTGACGGTGGCGTTATATCCTATGAGATAGGTATTGTAAAGCCAGATCTGGAGATATATGAAGCCTTAATTGCAAAATATAGTATTACTCCAAGTGAGACAGTATTTTTAGATGATATAAAAGAGAATACTGATGCAGCAGCTTCACTAGGCTTTCATACAGTACATTTTAAGGATTTAGACAATGCTATCACTGAATTGAGAAGTTTAAAAATTATTTTATAATATAGATTATTGATTTATTGAAAACTCCGAGAATCTCGTAGAGGATTCGAATTATTTGTTATTATACTACATCAAATTTTTAATTAGGAAGCAGGCATTTTATGAACGGGCAGAATAGAACTGATATAAGAATAGGCATAAAGGTTAACATTGTTTTAAAAAAGGATCAGCCAACTGGGAAGTTGACCACTGGGCATGTGAAAAGAATCCTGACCAACAGCAGCTTCCACCCACATGGCATCAAGGTAATGCTAGAAGAGGGTGATATGGTCGGCAGGGTACAGGAAATAATAGAATAATGACAAAAAGCACCTGAATTCCACTAAATAATATCGTGGGTTCAGGTGTTTTTGTTTATGCGTTCTTCTTAGGCTTTTTAATTACTTCAGGCTGAGGCATTATCGGTTTCAATGAGGGCATAACGCCTGTATCAGTCTTTTTCTTCTTTTTAACATCTTTCTTAATATCTCTGTTTGCCATTTCTATCACTCCTCATTATTTATTTCAATATTAATACTAACTACATTATAATAATTAACTTGCATTTCGTCTAGTAGAAAATTTGTTACGTCAAAAATTGTTTGAAAAATTGTATCAACGAAGATTTTTGTAAGAGTTATATGATAAATCACAGGAGGCAGGAACAATCAATCAGTTAATATATGAAATAGCACGCTTTGAATTATGATCATGAATTTTTTTGATTTTAATGTACATAATACATAAGTGTGGAATTCATCACGATGTATTGTGATTAAATAGTAGCCCATTGATACATGGGTTTATCCTGGGAGTGTTTACATGGCCAATTATAATTTAGGAATCGACATAGGTTCGACAACAGTTAAGCTGGTTGTTCTGGGGGAAAACAATCGACTAATTTATAGTGTATATCAGAGACATTACTCTGACATGAAGGACACCCTGATTAAACTGATAAAGGGTTGTTATGAAGCCTTGGGCGACATTATTCTGAGCATAAGTATTACTGGCTCAGGTGGACTCTCAGTGTCTGGGTGGCTTAAGCTTCCCTTTGTTCAGGAGGTCATTGCCTGCACCAAGGCAGTTGAAACCTTTATACCTGAAGCCGAAGTGGTTATCGAATTAGGTGGTGAGGATGCAAAGATTACTTATTTAAAGGGCGGAGTAGAACAGAGGATGAACAGCAGCTGCGCGGGAGGAACGGGAGCCTTTATCGATCAAATGGCTGTCCTATTGAATACGGATGCGGCCGGATTGAATGAATATGCTAAGGGATATAAGGTAATCTACCCGATTGCCTCCAGATGTGGTGTATTTGCTAAGACGGATATTCAGCCATTAATTAATGAGGGAGCAAGGAAGGAGGATATAGCAGCATCAATTCTACAGGCGGTGGTTAACCAAACAATTGGAGGATTGGCCTGTGGAAAGCCGATTCGTGGAAAGGTAGCCTTTCTTGGAGGTCCACTATTTTTCCTTTCAGAGTTGAGAAAACATTTTACGTTAAGTCTTAAATTAACCGATCAGGAGAGCATTTGTCCTGAAAACTCACAACTCTTTGCGGCAATCGGTGCTGCATTATCTGCAGGTGGCGGAGATAGAATACATCTGGGAGATCTATGTGAAAGAGTAAATGCGATAGCAGACTGTAAGGAGGACGAGGTCAATCGTCTACAGCCGCTGTTTAAGAACCTGGAAGAATATGAATTATTCAGGATAAGACATGGGAAAAACTCAGTTAAAAGGATGAGGCTCAGTCAATATCAAGGGAATGCATATCTAGGAATTGATGCGGGTTCAACCACGACTAAGCTTGTCCTAGTCGGAGAGCAAGGGGAATTGCTGTATTCCTATTATGGTGGGAATGAGGGAAACCCTCTGAAGCTATTAGTAAGAATCATTAAGGAGCTTTATAAGATGCTCCCACAGGGAGTGAAGTTGGCCAAAAGTGCTGTAACAGGCTATGGTGAAGCTCTGATGAAGGCAGCTCTGCATGTTGATATTGGGGAGATTGAGACAATTGCGCATTATAAGGCTGCAAACTTTTTCTTGCCCGGAGTAGATTTTATTCTGGATATCGGTGGGCAGGATATGAAGTGCCTACGAATTAAGGACGGAGCCATTGACAGTATACTTCTTAATGAAGCATGTTCCTCTGGGTGTGGATCTTTTTTGGAGGGGTTTGCATCTTCACTTAACATGAATGTAGAGGAGTTTGCCAAGGAGGCTATCTTGTCGGAGGCTCCAGTTGATCTTGGGACTAAGTGTACTGTATTCATGAATTCCAAGGTGAAGCAGGCTCAGAAGGAGGGAGCGAAGCTGACTGATCTTTCAGCAGGCTTGTCTTACTCTGTTATAAAAAACGCGCTATATAAGGTGATCAAGCTTAGGGATCAGAAGGACCTTGGAGATAAGATCATCGTCCAGGGTGGAACCTTTTATAATGATGGAGTTCTTAGAAGCTTTGAACTTATATCCGGACGTGAGGTAATACGCCCTGATATCGCCGGTCTGATGGGGGCCTTCGGTGCTGCACTAATCGCAAGGGAACATTATACAGCGGAGTCTCTTTCTATTTCTGGAGTAGACGATGTAATACATGCTTATCCAGAGAAAGAGGATGAATTTCAAGGCTCGCAGTCTACTTCTCTTTTGAGCCTGGATGTGCTACAGGACTTTCAGATGACTTCTTCAAACCGACGCTGTGATAAATGTACGAATCAATGTCTTCTGACCGTGAACAGCTTCTCAACAGGAGAAAGCTTTATATCCGGAAACCGCTGTGAGAGAGGAGTGGGTGTTATTCAGGATAAAGAGGACAAGCTGCCAAACCTCTATGAATATAAAAACCTAAGAACATTTAGATACAAACCTCTAAAGGAAGGTGAAGCCCCTCGAGGCATTCTTGGTATTCCACGGGTTCTCAACATGTATGAAAACTACCCGTTTTGGTTTACCCTGTTCACAAGTCTTGGTTTCCGGGTAGTGCTATCCTCACCATCAAGTAAGAAGCTATTTGAAAAAGGTCTTGAGACCATACCTTCTGAGTCTGTATGTTATCCTGCAAAGCTATGCCATGGACATATCTTGGACTTAATTGACCGCGGAGCTAGAACTATCTTCTACCCTTCCGTAGTTTATGAAAAGAAGGAATATAAAGAGGTAACAAACCATTACAACTGCCCAATTGTGATTTCATATCCGGAGGTTGTACGAAGTAATATGGATATTCTAAAGAAGAATGACGTTCGATTTATCTCTCCATTCTTCTCATTAGAGGAGGATACACTTCTCGTAAAACGTATTGTGGAGGAATTGTCTGATTTCAATGTCTCACACCAGGAAGCAAAGGAAGCTCTGCAGGTGGCTTGCAGAGAAAGGGAAGCATATAAGAGAGATATCCGGCGCAAGGGGGAAGAAACTTTAGCTTATCTGAAAGCTAAGGGCAAGAAAGGGATAGTACTATGTGGGAAACCCTATCATGTGGATCCTGAGATCAATCATGGGATTGCAGATATGATTATATCCTATGGACTTGCGGTACTCACGGAGGATAGTATCTCACACCTTGGTAAGCTGCATCAGAAGCTTAGGGTCGTAGATCAGTGGACGTATAATTCAAGACTTTATAGAGCAGCAGCGCTTGTTATACAGGAACCATGTCTTAATATGGTCCAGTTAAATTCCTTCGGGTGTGGCCTAGATGCGGTTACCTCCGATCAGATTGCTGAACTGCTATCCTCCGGAGGGAAGATGTATACCATGCTGAAAATCGATGAAGGAAATAACCTGGGTGCGGCTAAAATCAGGATACGCTCCCTTATTGCAGCGATAATGGAACGGGACAGATACTCCTACAGGCCAAATAATGTAGATATGACTTATTCCAATTTGGCTTTTACGAGAAAAATGAGATGTACCCATACTATACTTGCACCTCAGATGGCTCCAATTCATTTCGAACTGATTCGTGAGGCGGCAAGGGCCTGTGGCTATCAGCTCGAGGTGCTTCCTGCTATGGATCGGACAGCTGTGGATGAGGGATTAAAATATGTGAATAATGATGCCTGTTATCCGGCAGTAATTATGGTGGGACAGATTGTGCGGGCTTTAAAATCAGGTAGCTATGATATAGAGCGGACCGCCGTAATCATAACGCAGAGTGGTGGTGGCTGTAGGGCGACAAATTACATTGCATTTTTAAAATTGGGATTAAAACAGGCAGGGTTCCCCCGTGTGCCCATAATATCGGTCAATGCTGCAGGACTGGAGAAGCAACCAGGCTTTAGACTATCCATCGGACTGATTAATCGCTGCATCATGGCATTAGTATATGGAGATTTATTAATGCGGGTATTATATCGTACGAGACCCTATGAGCGCTTTCAAGGATCCGCACAGCTGCTTTTTGAGAAATGGAATCAGAGGGCTAAGGATAATATTGCTAATTCGTACAGAAGAACATTTGAAAATAATATCAGAGAAATTATACGTGATTTTGACCATCTTGAGTTATCAGACATAAAAAAACCCAAGGTGGGTATAGTTGGTGAGATTTTAGTCAAATACCATCCGACAGCGAACAATGATATCGTCGGAATATTGGAACAGGGAGGAGCAGAAGCAATTGTACCTGATCTTATGGATTATATCTTATATTCTACTTTCAATGCACGATTCCGGTTCCGCTATCTTGCCGGGACGAAATTAAATATGGAGTTAAGC
>DATESP010000141.1:0-10928 GCA_035270645.1 Mobilitalea sp.
GCTTTGCATCTTAATAATATGAGAAATAATTGCGTCAGCAGCATTCACTCCTGAACAATCATAGATGTTCTTAAAGTGTGCATTCGAATTAACTTCACAGACTAATAGCTTATCATCTTCACCAAATAACAGATCAACCCCTGCAAAATCAAGTCCTATAGTCTCACAGCAACGGAGAGCCAGTTCACATTCTTCCTCACTTGGATTATAAGGCTTCATACTTCCGCCATTCGATAAGTTTGCCCGAAAGTCTCCATTCTCTGAGTAGCGGTACATTCCTGCAATTACTTTTTTACCTACTACCTGGAGTCTGATATCCCTGCCAAAGCTTGTTGAGATAAACTCTTGAAACAGAAGGGGTTTCACACCGATTTGTGCCAGTTTATCCTTAAGCTCATCCATATCCTTCACCAGGTATACCTGTTGTCCAAAGGAGCCAAAACACTCCTTAATAACCATTGGGAAGCTAAGGCAATTAGCCACCTCAGTTAGAAAATCAAGATTCGTATAACCGATGTTATCAAAGGTCTTTGGTGCTATCACTGTTCTTGGCATAGGTATATCTGCGTTCATTAACGTTAAATGCGTCAAGGATTTGTCATCGCAAATTTCTATAGAAGCTGAGGAATTAAATACCGTGTATCCCTGTTGTTCTAAATATCTAGCCAGCCTCACATCCTTGTCCCAGAATAAAATAAAATCTGCCTTGACACCTAACGTGTCTTGATTCTTCACGTCTTGGTTCTTCATGTCTTGGTTCTTCATATCTTGGTTCTTCGTGTCTTGGTTCTTTATGTCTTGGTTCTTTAAATCCCTATTCCTTGTATTCAAATCAATCAGAAGTTCAGCATTGGTCTTTAGCACAAGCTTAATGCCCTGCTTTTGTGCCGCGGTTAGGAGCCAATTATGGATTTCACTAAATTTACTTGAATTAAGAAATTCATTTACAACTAACCAACCGGTGCTCATTTAGTTCTCCTCCAGATACTGTTCAAATTGCTCTGCGGACATCAATATCTTCCTTGGCTTCGTACCCTCCTCAGGTCCAACTACTCCTGCCTCAGCCAATTGATCCATAATTCGTGCAGCCCGGTTAAATCCAATCTTATATACTCTTTGTAGCATTCCGATTGAAGCCTTGTCCTTCTCAATAATAAATTTACCTGCTTCTGTGAAGTAATCGTCCCTATCATTGGCATTACTCGCACCCATACCTGCGTCTCCAGGCTTTGCATTGACTATCTTGTCATTAATATCATCACTATAAAGTGCTTCATTGTTATTCTTCTTAAGAAATTCCACGACTGTGCTAACCTCCTTGTCAGAGATATATGCACCCTGAATACGTACAGGCTTCGGATATCCTGAGGGGAAGAACAGCATATCACCCTTACCAAGTAACTTCTCAGCACCGGAACCATCTATAATAGTCCTGGAATCGATTGCGGATGATACAGCAAATGCAATTCTGGAAGGAATATTGGCCTTAATCAAGCCTGTGATTACATTTACTGAAGGTCTCTGGGTAGCGATAATCAGATGTAATCCGGCTGCTCTAGCCATCTGAGCTAGGCGGCAGATTGAATCCTCAACCTCACCGGGTGCAACCATCATCAGGTCTGCAAGCTCATCAATAATGATAACGATTTGAGGAAGCTTCTGGCAATTATCATCATTTAAATAAGCCACCTCAGCTACCTTATCATTATAACCCTTTAAATCCCTGGCTCCGACATCAGCAAATTTCTTATATCTCTCTGTCATCTCCATTACTGCCCAGTTAAGTGCTGCTGAAGCCTTCTTTGGGTCAGTAACTACTGGGATTAACAGATGGGGTATTCCATTATATACATTTAGCTCTACTACCTTAGGGTCTACCATGATCATACGGACATCTGAAGGATTTGATTTATATAATATACTCATAATTAGTGTATTAATGCACACAGACTTACCAGAACCTGTAGCACCGGCAATCAACAGATGAGGCATCTTTGCAATATCAGTTATTATAGTCTGTCCACCAATATCCTTACCAACAGCAAATGCGATATCAGAAGGATGTACCTTGAATTCGTTACTATCTAACATTTCTCTTAAGGTAACCACCGAATTCTCTTTATTCGGGACCTCTATGCCTACTGCAGCTTTACCTGGAATCGGTGCTTCTATTCGAATATCAGGGGCCGCCAGATTCAGTTTAATATCATCAGCCAGGCTGGTAATCCTACTTACCTTTACACCCTGTTCCGGTTGAAGCTCATATCTGGTGACGGCGGGACCACAGCTGACATTTGTAATCGTAACACGAACGCCAAAGCTCTCTAGGGTAGTCTGAAGCTTTATAGCAGTCTCCTTCAGATATTTATCATTTGCACCGCCTTTACTAGATTTCGCTTTTGAAGCGGTTAACAGATCTATCGGAGGGAATATATATTCCTTTACATCAGACTTTTGCTTGATATCCAAGGTTTCTACATCTGTAGTATGATTAATTTTTTCTTTCTTATCACTGGCTTTTGTCGGGTGGATATGATCCAATTTAACCACCTCTGCCTCAACTTCTATCTCAGCCTCAGCCTCAGGATAGACTATTTCGGAAGATGTCTCCACTATTCCGAATTTGCTCCGAAGTTCATCCTCATATGTAGGTACAGTCTGTGAACCAGTATTTATAGTGGGCGCGGCAGTAAAAGGTGCCATGTTCTTCATCTCAGGGAAGTCGTCCTTCGTCTCAGATACATCGTTCTCCTTCGCTGGAAAAAGATAGTCCAAATTAACAATAGGGAGCTCACTTAGTTCCTGTGATTTCTCCTTTTTGTTTTTCCTATCCCTCAGATTTGTAACTTTAGTGGGTTGAGCCTTAGCATGCTCGGCACCTGTCCCAGCATCAAGTAGAAATGTCTTAGGAGGCCTTCTGTATTGACCGTCCTCATAGACAGCTCCGGAGGTCTCCTCATTCTGATTTTTTCTAAGCTTCTGATATTCCTTCCGCTCTTCCAAGGAATTTTTACTCTTCTTAGCGATATAGGTGAATATGGCCTTCCCAGTAATTATTATTATGCAAATCACCATAATTGCAATTAGTATGATATAGGTTGCCACGACATCAAAGGCTCGACAAAATATCACTACAAAAATACCTCCGATGATACCTCCACCGTTCTTATTATCCATAGAATTCAAATAGTATTTATATAATTTCAAATCATTGTCAAAGGAACCCGTCATCAATTGTATAAGGGAAACTAAAGCAATTACAAATACTACTGCACTTAAAAGCTTTCTGCCTGCAGAACGGTTTCCCAAATTGGAGATATGAAAAGCAGTTCCAAAGAAAATGAGAAATGGCAGAAGATATGCCATAAGGCCAATCATTCCAAATAAAAATCCACTTACAATTTTTCCGACAGCTCCGCTCAAATCAAAATTACTTAAAAACAGCAGCAAGGAAATCACCAGTGCGATCACTAGAATGATTTCATCCTGTACTATACCGCTCTGTTTGATATTCTCCTTCTGTTTGATATTCTCCCTCTGTTTTTTCGTAACTGTTTTCCTCTTCTGTGTATTATTTGTTTTTTTCCTATTTTGTCCGGAAGCCATCCGAGATCCCCCTTATATTACAAAATGTGCAATTACAGATAGTAGACCTACTGTAAAGCAATAGTATGCAAAATATTTAAATTTTTTGCCCTTTACGATAACTAACATCGTCTTAATACAGATGTATCCGACGATACCAGCAATTATTGTTCCAAATAAATAATTGACAAGCTGTGAAGATTCCACCATATCCGGTTTAAAATCCTTAAGCTCCACCAAGGCAGCACCAAGAACAGCAGGAATTGACATGATAAAGGAATACTTGACAGCGAATGAGCGATCAAACCCTCTCAACAATGAAGCAGTTATCGTAGTCCCTGATCTAGATAAGCCTGGCATAATTGCGATTCCCTGTGCTAATCCGATTAGTCCAGCATCCTTATAGGTTGCGTTCTCCTCAGTCTTCTTACCTACCGGTGCACGGTCAGCTATCATAAGTAGAATCGAGGTTAGGATTAAGGATAATCCTGGTACCAAAAGTGTAGCCCCTGCCTGTTCAAAGGCATCGCTAAAAAGAATACCAATGATTCCGGTGGGAATACTAGATACGATAACCAAAATAACAAATCTGCGATATGCAGTTGTAATCATCTTCTTATATTCAACCTTCTTACTTGCTCCAAGGTTCTTAATGAAACGTGTACAATTTACCAGGAAGTCTCCTATAATCTTAAATCCTTCTACGATAAGCTCTTTGATATCCTTCCAAAATGCGATGAAAATCGCTGCTAGAGTACCTAGATGTAATAGGACATCAAATAATAGACCGGTATCCGTATTCATATGTAAGATTTGCTTCATGATTGCCAGATGTCCCGAGCTGCTTATTGGTAAAAACTCAGCGATTCCCTGAACTAAGCCCATGATAATTGCATTAATTAAATCCATTCCTTCTGCCTCCTGATAATATACATAATGAACAATCCTGATTTCTCCATGGCCCATTAGGTACCGTAATTAATCAGGATTTTCCTTCGAATTTAATTATACCTTTAATAAAATTGTTATGCAAGCCAAACTTAGGTTAATACGGTCGGGTGAAGCCGTCAGCTATCTACTGTATTTCCGGGGGTATAATCTTTATTCAGATAATCGGTCATATTAGTGGAATGTATTCTTTCAATTATATAGTTATCTCCTTCCCTCCTGGTTACAACTCTACCATGTTCTAGCATAACCTCCTTATATTCCTGTGTTTCAGTATCCTCAGACTTCTTAGCTGGTTTATTCCGCTCATTAAAATCAGTATAAATTCTCTCTAATGGCATCACTGTATATAGCATAATTCTCCCACACTTTCATCAATTATTCTGACTTTGTTTTATATCAATCATATCATTTATCTTGGCCATGGCTTCCTTAATGCCTCCCACCTCGTTAATAATACCGTTCTTAACTGTTTCATCTCCGACTAGAATAGAACCGACATCCTTAGCAAGCTGTTTAGTATCAAGCATCAAATTCTTAAAATCGGTATAGTTAATCTTAGAATGATCCACCACAAATCGTATAATCCGATCCTGTATTTTCTCAAAATACTCAAAGGTCTGCGTGACTCCAATAACTGTTCCGTTCATCCTGACTGGATGTATTATCATCGTTGCAGTCGGAACGATATAGCTGTAATCTGCAGATACTGACAAAGGAACCCCAATAGAATGACTGCCACCAAGCACCAGAGAAACAGTGGGTTTACTTAGGGATGCGATCATCTCGGCTATGGCAAGGCCAGCTTCGACGTCACCGCCCACCGTATTGATTAAGATTAATAGACCGTCTATTTCATTACTGTCTTCAATAGCGGCCAGTTGTGGCAGTACATGTTCATATTTTGTCGTTTTATTATGCTGTGGAAGGCATTCATGTCCTTCTATCTCACCAATAATTGATAGTAAATGTATCTTATGATCTTTCTTTCCTTTTTCAAGGAGAGTCTGACCAAATTCACTGATCTTCTGATCCTCTAAGTTCTCATTTTCCTTCTTTACATTCTCTTCTTCTTCAGATTTTTCTTTTCGATCATTTTCATTCTCATCATTTCTGATAAAATTATTGTTTTCATTACCATTCATATTATTTGCATTATTATTTGCATTATTATTTGCATTACCATTTGAGTTGATATTATTTGAATTATTCCTAACTATATTACTATTTCGCATGAATTAGTCCTCTTTTCTAGTTATGTTCAATGTGGTATAAAATACTATTTCCCTATTTTTAATACCCACAAAAAAGAAGAATTACTTATCATTGCAATTCTTCCTCATTATTATGTGAATATATACTCGTTTTTATTCTAATGCGAATAGTAACGTTTTCTTGAAGTTATAAGCTCTTCCCAACAATATTGCGAATATTAATTAAAATTACTCTTTCCAATAGGTAATCATGCCCTTGCTCTCAACTTCAATTACAAAATTTTGCTTTATATGCAGAAAATATTCCATTTCCTTCATGATTTGAAAAAGAATTGCTCTATATTCAAATTCAACACGCGTTGAGGGAAGTGTCTCATATTTGTAATTCCCCGATAGTTCCCCCAGTTCTTTCAATAATTCCTCCACATTATTAAGTTCATGAAAAGAATTCGCCGTATGCTCCATAAAATCAGCAATAGGCATGGATTGTCGCAATATAACCGGAATCCGTTGAATATGGGAATGGATGCTTTGCAATACATCTATCTGGAGCTTTCGCATTTCTAGGTAGGAAACCAGATACTTGGTATTAGTAAGTAGCGTATTTCCAGCATCTTCATATGCTTTCTTTAAAAGCTCAGCAAGCCTTGTGTTCAAATGCTCTAAATCTGCGGAGATATCATAAACCTGCCCCGATACTTCCTGCATTAACTGCATACTAAACTCATTATCTTTTGTGCTTGCTTCTTCTTTATCATATACTAGTTCATTTGTGCTTACTTCTTCTTTTTCATTTACTTGTTCTTTTACTCTTACTTGCTCTTTAGTACTTACTAGCTCTTTTACACTTACTTCTTCTTTTACACTTACTTCTTCTTTAGCACTTTCTTCTTCTTTTGCACTTACTAGTTCTTTTGCACTTACTTGTTCTTTTGCACTTACTTGTTCTTTTACTCTTACTTCGTCTTTTGTATTGGCTTGTGTATTATCCTGTAGTAGACAGGCATCCTTACTCCTTAATGCCTTAGCAAGACCTCTAAGTAAATGTTTCATTTCTTCCTCAAATGCTAATTGTTCCCTTCGAATCCTGTCTTTATATCTAGGCATAAGCATATTAATCAATATCCCAAGTCCCATTCCGATTAGTAGTAAAAAGACTTCATTTAAGATCAGTGAGAATTTCATATGCTTCTCAATCAGAAAATGTGTCATCAATACTGCATTCATGGATATGCCATCACCCAAACCTAAAGCAATACAAAGCCCTACGAATATTAACACAAAAGCTCCAAATGCAATTGAGGTATATCCCATAAGATTGAAAATGGCCAGTCCGACCATTATTGCCAGTACAAACGCTATAATTCTCTTCGCGGCAATAAATATGGTCTCCTTCTTTGTATTTTGTATAGTCAACAAGGTAATTATTCCCGCGGAGGGACTATACATAAGTCCAAGACTCTCCGCTAATAATATGGCTGCCGCAGAGCCAAAGCCCGCCTTTACAAGAAATAACAAATTTATTTTTTTCAGTTTATGTTTTATATTAATCATTTTTATATACCTTTCCACTGGAATATCAAGCCTATCTAGAACAACTTCTTAAGCTACTTATTATCCATTTTACCATAGGTCTCGACAAAACAAAATAATTTTCAAATATGACATTGTATTGTCACATAGCGTCTGCTATGATTATATACAAACATTGCATGCGCAGGAATGAGGTACTTATGCAGATTAGTCGACTATTTGAAATAGTATATATACTCCTTGACAAGAAAACCACCACCGCAAAAGAGTTGTCAGAGCGTTTTGAGGTATCAACACGCACTATCTATCGTGATATCGAAACTCTCTGTCAATCTGGAATTCCGATTTATACTAACCGCGGTAACGGAGGCGGGATTTGTCTTGTCGATAATTTCATTTTGAATAAATCTATATTAACCAAGGAGGAACAAAATGAAATCCTAGATGCTCTACAAAGCATCAATGCAGCTAGCTATTCGGATACCTCTCCAATCCTGTCCAAGTTAAGCTCACTATTCCAGACAAAGAACCCCGATTGGATTGAAGTGGACTTCTCCTACTGGAGTAGTAATGAGGAGGATAAGTTGAAATTCAACGTATTAAAAGAGGCTATCCTTAGCTTTAATGTAATCTCCTTTACCTATTATAATTCATATGGAAAGGAATCCAAACGGATCGTTGAACCCATTAAACTTCTGTTCAAAGGGCAGGCATGGTACCTATTAGGTTATTGCCGTGAAAAGCTTGATACCCGGTGCTTTAAGATATCTCGAATCAAGGATCTATCCATATCAGAAGAATTATTTGAGGTCCGCCCATTAGAAATCTGTAAAGAAGGAGCTCCCTCCGCACCTACCATTGATACGATTAAACTTCTTATAAAAGTGGACGTCGAGATGGCATACCGTATCTATGACGAATTTCCACCGAATTCGATTACTAGAAATGATGATGGAAGCTTTCTGATTCGTGCCGAAATGAAAGCCGATGGATGGTTGTACGGATACCTTATGTCCTATGAGGATCATATAGTGATTCTTGAGCCAGATTATCTCCGAGAGGAAATGATTATAAGATATAAAAACATTTGTAAGAAATATCAAATATAATTGTCCTTGCGCCAATATAAAATTGTAATATTACTGTATTAGGAAAGGACTATTCACGATGAAAACTATCCCTGCCAAGACTATTATAAGCCGCCGACCGGATGATTCCTGGTTCGGCAATGATTATAATATGAATCTATATAAGGGTTGCTGCCATGGCTGTATCTATTGCGACAGTCGTAGTGACTGTTATCAGATCGAGGATTTTGATTTAGTTCGTGCGAAGGAAAATGCAATTTCTATCATTCAAACCGAGCTTAGGAGCAAACAAAAAACTGGTGTCATTGGCACCGGTTCCATGAGTGATCCATATAATCCCTTTGAGGCAAAGGAACACCTTACCAGGCAAGCATTAGAGCTAGTGGATACATATCATTTCGGAATCTCGATTGCTACCAAGGGAACTCTGATTACCAGGGATATTGATATATTAAATCGCATCCGGATGCATTCACCGGTTCTTTGTAAAATGACTATTACCACTGCGGACGATGGCTTAAGTGCAAAGCTTGAACCTGGGGTAAAGGTCTCATCCGAACGTTTTGAAGCAATACGCAAGCTTTCAGAGGCAGGAATCTATACAGGAATACTAATGATGCCCATTCTGCCATTCTTGAATGACTCTTTAGAAAACATATTGGAAATTATACATAAGGCTCATGAAAATGGTGCCAAATTTATTTACCCTTTATTCGGTATGTCTCTTCGTACCGGGCAGCGGGAGTACTTTTATCAGAAGCTTAATGAGCTGTTCCCAGGGCAAAAACTAGTTGCGCAATACGTCCACAGATTTGGTAGTGCTTACGAATGCCATAGTCCTAATGCTAGGGAGCTCTACTCACTCTTCTATTCAGAATGTGACCGTCTGGGAATTCTGTACAAGATGCAGGATATAATAAAAGCCTATAAAGGAAGATATGAATATGACCAGCTATCATTTCCTCTATAGGCCGACAATATGAATTTCAAGTACACTTAATCGATGTAATATACATTAACTCTGATATCATATAGAATTTTTTCATATTCCTGTACTCAGGTTAACATTCCATATATCAGAATATCCTCTGTTAAGTAAGGTCTTACCATAATATATCATATTATAACTGAGCTAGTCCCTGTTCTATATCAGCTAAAATATCCTCTACATTCTCAATTCCGATGGACATACGGATCAAGTCTGCTGTAATACCGCATTCTACTAGCTGTTGATCTGTAAGCTGTCTGTGAGTCGTGCTAGCCGGATGGAGCACACTGGTTCTGGCATCAGCAACATGAACAACGATGGCTGCCAGCTTTAAGCTATCCATGAACTTCATCGCAGCTTCTCTTCCACCCTTTATACCAAAGGAAATGACACCACAGGTTCCCTTAGGAAGATATTTCTTAGCCAATTCATTGTATTTATTATTCTCTAAGCCGGGATAATTAATCCAAGCAACCTTATCCTGCTTCTGCAGATAATTTGCTACAATTAATGCATTGCTACAATGACGTTCCACCCTAAGGTGTAGAGTCTCTAATCCAAGATTTAACAAAAACGCATTATTTGGAGATGGCGTAGAGCCAAGATCACGCATCAATTGTGTTCTGGCCTTCGTAATATATGCAGCCTTACCGCAGTCCCTAGTATATATCATACCGTGATAGGATTCATCCGGTGTTGACAGTCCAGGGAATTTACCATTATCCCAGTTGAAATTACCGCTATCCACGATAACCCCACCCAGTGCTACTGCATGGCCATCCATATATTTTGAAGTTGAATGAACTACGATATCCGCTCCAAATTCAAAAGGTCTACAATTAATCGGAGTAGCAAAGGTATTATCAACGACCAGTGGAATACCATTCTTATGTGCCAGTGACGCAAACTTCTCAATATCTGCAATCACCAGTGACGGATTCGAGATAGTCTCCGCAAATACAAGCTTAGTATTCTCCTTCACCGACTTCTGTAATTCTTCCAAGGAGGCATCCGGATCTACAAAGGTTACTTCAATACCCAGCTTCTTTAAGGTCACTGCAAATAGGTTCACTGTTCCACCATATATCGTACTTGCCGAGATCATATGGTCTCCTGAACCGCAGATATTGATTACAGCAATCAAGCTTGCGGCCTGGCCAGATGAGGTGCAAAGTGCTCCAACACCACCCTCAAGCGCTGCAATCTTACGCTCTACACAATCAACAGTTGGATTTGCAAGCCTAGTATAGAAGAAGCCTTCTTCCTCTAGGTCAAACAGCTTACCAACATGCTCACTAGAATCATATTTATAGGTCGTGCTCTGATAAATAGGAAGGACTCTTGGTTCCCCATTCTTCGGCTGGTAACCCTCCTGGATACATTTCGTCTCGATTTGATAATTACTCATTTCAGATACCCCCATCTTCTAAACTCTTAAGTATTTACACCTGTTAATTTATTCTAATAGATATTTTAATAGAAATCATATACTTTTAGTATGATATTTGTCAAGTATATAATTATTTTCACCACTGTTTATATGATGTTTTTCAGCACTGTTTGATATTAATA